>JABMMY010000071.1 GCA_013205415.1 Deltaproteobacteria bacterium | reverse complement strand
GCCTGATAGCGAAGTGGGTCGTAGTAAAATTAAATACCCCGCTTCACCACCACTTCAACCTCGTTACTTTGATCAGATAGGTGAAAAAAAGGTTCCTATCTACTAAGGAGACAAGAGACTATGCAAGACAAACGGGCTTTTTTAATATCGATTACCTTCTCGGCTATTGCGATGTATTTAGTGTACCAATACATCTCGAGTGAAGACACTCGCCTAACCCGCATGTATAAAAATTCGGTGGTAGTCGTAAAGGCAAAAAAGGATATTTTGCAATATGCCTCAATTCGTCCCACCGACATCGAAACTATCTCTGTTCCTTTCGCGCTTGCGCCCATTGGTGCTATTGAATTAAAGGAGGATGCTTTTAGTGCAGTGGCATCGGTTCCCATCAGTAAAGGGGAATTTATTCTTGATAACAAACTCATTTCAAAAAATATTTACTCCGGATTGGAATCACAAATTACGAGAGAAAAAAGGGCCATTAGTATTGCCGTTAACGTAAAAAGTTCCGTGGGTTATCTGTTGCGTCCAGGAAACCGAGTTGATCTTGTAACCTACTTTGAATACCTTCTTCCCAAAAAGGGAAGTAATGGCACCAACCTTGCGGCCGAGAGCAATATTTTTCTTCAAGATCTTTTAGTTTTAGCCGCTGGAAGAACCCTACAAAGTGAAGCTCCTAAAGCGGTGGATCAAGGCATGATTCGAAGCTTAATGAACGTAAAGGATGAATCCCTAGCCAAACAATCTCAAGCAGAATTAAGAGAGGCCTTAAATTATGCTAAGGAGGATAAAAACTATCTGACGGTCACACTAGAGGTCACCCCGCAACAAGCACAGACGATTGCTTATGTGTTAAGTATTGATCCCTATCGAGAGGCGTTGTCTTTACTACTTCGTCATTCAGACGATAGACAGCTTGAAAAAAGAGAGCCGGTAAACTTGGCTAAGGTCATGGGCCCCAATTCCTATATGAATCGATCTCCTAAACTACCTGCGCCGATAGCATCACCCAGAATTAAGTTTTTTGATTTTCAAGGTGAACGGGACGTTCCAGTCACTACAGGAGGGCCTTAACTATGCGGTTAGTATTTAAAACTCAAACCCTTTTTTTGTTATTACTCATAGGGACCTCTCTACCTTTTAGAATTTTAATACCCTCAGCTATCGCTGTTGAGAATGCCACTGACGACGTAGAGGAGCCAAAACCGATTAAAGGAAAAGATAAAACCCTAACCCTATCCGAGGGCACTTCACGACAATTAGAGTTTCCCTTCGATTTAGGAAGAATTGATCAAGGGAATGAAAGTTATTTTAGCTATACTCGATTAAAAAAAGGGGACAAAGAAAGAATTATCCGTTTTGTTCCAAGATCCCCTGGAACCACCACGATGACCATTTATGATTCCGAGGACGCTCCACGAATTACCTATACGGTAAGAGTGACCCGAGAAGATTTGGGACAGCTCATTTCACAATTGGAAGAGCTCTTAGGTGATGTGGAGGGGCTAAAGATAAAAACGGTGGGTGGCACTGTGATGTTAGACGGCGAGATTCTCCTGCCGAAGGACATGATTAGAATTAATCGTGTGATTAAGGCCATGAAAGAGAGGGATCCCAAAAAATCAGAGACCCCTATAAGGAATTTAACCACGATTGGCAAAATTACCATGAATATTTTGGCTGAAAGAATTGAAAGGGAGATCGGCTCACCTGAAATTACAGCTCGAGTGATTAATAATAATATTCTCCTCGAAGGAACAGCAGAAAGTGAACCCGATGCAGATAGAGCCTTTGAGATCTCTAAAACCTACCTACCCGACATTGTAAAACCGGAAACAAAAGGGGAGGCTTCCGAGGTGGTGAGTCGTGCCCAGGGAGGTGATGCGGGTGGAAGTCCTATTATTATCGATTTAATGAGAGTCCGTCCTAGACAGGCCTCCCCTCCAAAACAGGATATTAAAATTGCAATAAATTACGTAGAACTCACTAACGAATATCAAAAATCTTTTAACTTTCAATGGAGGCCACTCGCCTCAGATACAAGTTCTGCCACATTTGATACGAGTCTCGGAGAAATTAGTGCTAATTTAATTGCTACGATTACAGGGTTGCTGCCGAAACTAAGTTCGGAAAAAACTCACCAACACGCCAGAGTGCTGAAACAGCAAACTATCATTGTAGAGGATGGTGCCGATAAAGAGGCTGTCGTTGATAGCTCTCTAGATATCTATACAAGAGTCATTGATACACAGGGCAATGCTCAGTTAAGTCCTATTCAAGTTCAAAACTCATTAAAGGTAAGAGCGGCTACTCTACCAGGTTCCGACTCTATTTCCTTAGGCATTCAAGTTAATCTCACCTCCCTTGTAGGAACGGAGGCTGGGCAACCTATCGTTGCCAGAAATTCACTACAAACAAAGGTTAATATAAAGAATGGCGACTCCGCTGCACTAGGGGGTTATGGAATTGATAATGCTTTAGCAGGATACAATAGAGATCCTATTAGAAACGTGAGTGCGGGAAGCGCCCCTTCACAGTCCCCTTTATTTAATTTAACTCGCAGTAAAGGTTTTCGACACGATAAGCAACAATATGTCATTTTTGTAACTCCTGAAGTTTTAAGAACCGCAAGTGCTGGCACAGATGATATCACTCGTAAATTTCGATTAAATGCAGGAGAGAGATAGGAAATTTTTATATGGCTAATGGATTTATCATATCGATATTAGGCGGGAAAGGCGGCATCGGAAAATCAACCTTTGCGGTTAACTATGCCGTAGCCGCAAGTATCGATAATAAATCGAAGGTTTTATTAATCGATCTTGATCCCAAGGCCTGTGGAGATATTGGAATGCTTTTGGGTCTTAAACCCAAGCGAACCCTGTTAGAACTGGGTTCTCACGAAGGGAAATTTGATCCTAACCTTCTTCAAAACTACGTCGTAGTTCACCCTTCTGGGATTCATTATTTGCCCAGTGTTCTTGAACCCGAACAGATGGGTTCTTTAGAGCCCTCACACGTGACCCGAGCGCTGAATCTTTTAAGTGGATTTTATAACTATATTATAATTGATTTGGGTTCCGATATTGATGCCCCTACCGTTAAGGCCTTAGAGGCCTCTACTCTTATTTTCGTGTTAACTCTTCCAGAAATTTTGGTCCTTCATCACACACGTCGAATTATCGAAAAGATACAAAACCTATTATTTCCTCCTGAAATGATTAAGCTCGTCGTTAATCGTTTTAGCCAGAGCAAAGGTATCACTCCCCAGCTAATTCAAAATAATTTAAAAAAACCGGTTCTAGGAGTCATTCCGGATGATGAACCGACCACGGTAAGCTCTATGACTAGCGCACAGCCATTTATTACCGCTGCGCCAAGAACCGAAATCACAAAAAGCTATTTCTTCTTGATTAGAAACATACAACAGCAACAACTCTTAGAAAAACTTTCTCAATTAAAAAAACCCTCCGACGCCCTATCTCGTCTTGGACTTAACAAACCTACTCTGGCAGCGAAAGCAGGCGATAAAGCGCCTAGCATGATTGTTTTTGATCGCAGTCAGATGAAAGATGAAAAGCCCAGCGATCAATGGTCTGCGCTGAAACAGCGCATTCACAAACAATTAATCGATACGATGGATTTAAAAAAGGTAGACACTGAGACCGGAAATGATTCAAAAAAGAAAGCGGTATTACGAGAAAAAACAAAGACCGTAGTAGTGGAACTCCTAGATAAAGAGGAGCATCCTTTTCGTTCTCGAGATGAAATTCAAAAACTTGTTAAGGAAATTTTAGATGAAGCATTGGAGCTTGGACCTATTCAGGAACTTCTGGCAGATGAATCGGTTAATGAGATCATGGTGAATCGCAAGGATCAAATTTACATTGAAAGAAAAGGAAAATTAGTTCTTTCTAATACCAACTTTTCAGGAACGGCTCAGCTTTTAGCGGTTATTGAAAGAATTGTGACCTCAGTAGGCCGTCGAATCGACGAGAAACAACCGTATGTAGATGCCAGACTTCCAGATGGCTCTCGGGTTCATGCCATCATTCCACCCTTAGCAGTTCAAGGGCCGATGCTAACCATTAGAAAATTTTCTAAAAGTCGCCTCACCTATAAAGATTTGGTCAAGTATGGATCGATGACCGAAGAGATGGCCGATTTTCTGCGCTCCTGCATCGAGGCACGATTAAATATGGTGATCTCTGGAGGTACCGGTTCTGGAAAAACAACCCTATTGAATATTCTAGGTGGATTTATTCCTGCTAGCGAAAGGATCATAACGATAGAGGACTCAGCAGAGTTACAGCTGCCACAGGATCACTGGGGTCGATTGGAAACTCGTCCGGCTAACATGGAGGGCAAGGGAGAGGTAAGCATTCGTGACCTCGTTAGAAATTCATTAAGAATGCGGCCAGATCGGATTATTATTGGAGAGTGCCGCGCCGGAGAGGCCCTAGACATGTTACAGGCCATGAATACGGGTCATGACGGAAGTATGACTACCGTTCACTCAAACACACCGAGAGATGCTATCGCTCGACTTGAAACACTTTGTATGATGGCCGGAATGGATCTTCCTGCGAAGGCTATTCGCGAGCAAATTGCTTCGGCCGTTAATTTAATCGTTCAACAATCTCGATTGGTAGATGGCTCTAGAAAAGTAACGAGTATTACCGAAGTCATTGGAATGCAAGGCGACGTTGTCACTATGCAAGAGATCTTCACCTTTAAGCGAACCGGAATGGACAAAGATCGAAAAGTAATTGGTAAATATGTAGCCACAGGATTTATTCCTAAGTTTATCGACGATTTAGAACAACAGGGGATAAAAATTCCGAGGGGAATTTTTTCAGTAGGTTAACTATGGCAGCAACGTTACTTAAATTTTTAGCTATCGGCTGGGTGGGCGGAGCTTTACTTATAGGTCTCTTACTCAATGGTGACCAGCTATATGGTTGGGTTGGATTTAAAGCAAAGTCTGAACAAGAGGAAATGGCCCGATTGTTAGACCTGATGTTTGTGACAATAACTCCAGAAAAATTGGCTCTTTTTTATTTGATATACCTTTTGGGAATCTTTGGTTTAGCGCTTTTAATTTTTGCCCCTTCTGTAGGTGCCGTTGTTTTTTTTGGTGGGCTCTTTGTTTTTCTTTCCTGGACCTTGCCAAGAAGAGTCATCTTCATCATGCATAAAAAAAGAATCACAAAATTTGTAGTTCAAATGGTGGATGGGCTCTCTTTAATGTCAAATGGGTTACGCTCTGGATTGAACGTGCCACAGGCCTTACAGATTGTGACCGAGGAACTGCCCAATCCTATTTCTCAAGAATTTGGCCTCGTGCTTGCGCAAAATAAATTGGGCGTGACATTAGAAGATGCTATGTCAAATCTTTCAATAAGAATGCCGGCCGATGACATTGAGATGTTCACCACCAGTGTGAATATTTTAAAGGAGACGGGCGGTAACTTAGCTGAAACCTTTGATACGATCTCGGTTACCATTCGCGAAAGAATAAAGGTGGAGTCAAAAATATCGGCCATGGTGTCTCAGGGGGTCTTACAGGGAGTGATAGTGGTTTTAATGCCCTTTGCCCTTGCTGCAGTTCTCTACTCTGTCGACCCCGAAAGAATTGCGCCTATGTTTACAACGATTCCGGGCTGGGGCCTGCTTCTCATCATGATGAGCCTTCAGTTTGTAGGCGGATTTACGATTTGGAAGATTGTTCAGATTAAGGTCTAACCCCCCTTCTAGAAGAGAATACATGCATCGCATTAAACAACTCGATGCGCCAACTATTTTTACGGCGGATTCAGCGGCGTGAAACACCATTACAGAGTATAATAATAATGATGAAAAACACCTTTAAAAAATACACCAGGGCCTCCTTTGTTTTTCTTTTTTTACTTGAAGCGACCTCGCAAGCTGTCGTGGTAAATCGAGTTAATGGAGGTATGAACGCCATCTACATCGATTTTAGTATTCAAGGAATGATCATTCCACTTGAAGTGGTGAGAACCTACAATTCTATCACTGCACTAAATGAGGTGACAGGCTGGCCAGGATCTTTTGGTTGGGGCTGGACTTCGCCCTTTGAAAGTGCCCTTATTACCACAGCCGAACGCAACGTAATTTTACGAGATGGGGGAACTGGAAATACTATTTACTTCAAACCAGAAAAAGAGGATCCCAAAGCTAGGGAGCAATTTTTAGATTCTGTAAAACGGGCCTATTTCGAAATTAAAAATGGAAGGGTCATGACCGAGGCGGAATTAAAACCGGTTCAACTTCCTGAAAAAATGCTAAAACAATTACAAACAAGTGACCAGTTTCGCGCAGAGATGGCTTTTAAATATGCTATCAAACTCCCCCTCCCTAAGACCGGTAATTTAATCTCTAATGAATATGGTTTACAAACCCTTGCCTATAAAAATAGCGAGTGGATAAGACAAAAAGAGGGACTCACCCAAATATTTGATAAGGACGGTCGACTCGTTAAGCAGATCGATAAAAATAATTTCACCTTTAATTTTGTCTACTCTAAAACTCAAAAATTTCATCTTGAGGAGGTTCATGACCAAGATAAGGCCGCAAGTATTAAATTTACGTGGAGACAAGATAGAATCATAGAAATTATCGATAATAAAAATCACAAAGCCAAATACACTTACGATTCTAATGGAAACCTAATTAATGTGACCGATTCTAACGACCAGGTGTTTAGCTACCAATATAACAATAAAAAATTCCCTCACCTTTTGAGTCAGATTGTTTATGTTAGTGAATCTTCGCCCACTAACAAAGTCACTAGAGAGTTTCAATATAATGATAGCGGGCTCGTTATTTATCACAAAGAAAAAGAGGGGTTAGAAATCACCTACGCCTACGGCAGAAATGCGAACGATCCCGAAAACAACTTTAACACTAAGGTTACCCAACGGGGAAAAACGGGCACCGTTGAAGAGCTGGATGATTTTTTTATTAAGAGCCGGCAGGATGGGTCAAAATATCTTTATAAACAGGAGACTAAAAGCTCGATAGGAAATACGGTGACTACCTTCACTCCTTGTTGTGGAAAACCATTACAAATAGTGCAAAACGGCGAGACTACCAATTTTAAATATAATAATGAAGGTCTACTCACCGAACGAGTGGGAAAAAAAGATGACCTTCGTTTAACATATGATTCCAAGTGGAATAAGGTTTCTAAGGTAATTGAAAATGGTTTGATATCCTCCTTTGGATATGATGCTAGAGGTAATTTAAACACCGCCAGTAATAGTCGAAAAGAAAAGGTGTTTTTAAATTATGACCGCTCAGGAAAAATTACGGAAATATTAGATGGGGAGTCTACTTCAATTAGTTTCAAATATGGTTCCTTGGGAAAACCGATAGTCATCTCTCAAAAAGGGGTAGGCACCGTAAAAATACAATATGATTCTAAAGGAATAATTTTAAAAACAGAAATCTCAGGGCCAGAATCCTCTTCTCGAAAACCCACACAAAACAACTCCCCTGAGATTTCAAAAAAAGTAATGAAAAACTTCCAAAACTTGCTTAATATTATTCGTCCTGCGGGGCTCAACTTGAATAGGTAATCTTATGAAAAAACCTGATTTAACCGAAATTCTAAAAAAGGCAAAGGAGTTAAAGGCTAAAGCTAGTCAAATGACTCAAGGAGCGGGTAAAGCGGCCTCGATGATGAAGGAGGCTGTGTCTGTGAGCGTTTCTGGTTCTAAAATAGCGCTGAATAAGGCCAAGGACATTGTGACAGCCGAGCGAATTTCTCAGGGTTTAGAGGTGACTTCAAAGGGAATGGACATGGCTGCTAAAGGTGCAAAATCAATAGCAAATACTATGGATAAGGCCGCCAAAGAGGTCAAAAAATTAGGTAAGAAGGTCAAACACACTCCTTAAGAATTAAGTTTTAAAATCTTAAAAACTAGACTGTCGTAATGACAACTATAGATGCTTTAAGCTATGGTCTTTGCCTAAAATATTAATGATATGGCTATTACAAATGACATCAAAGATCTTCCTCTAGGTATTTCTGGTTTTACCTTTTCCGATCTTTATAATCCATTACGCCTTAAAGATCTCCACACAGAATTTTGGAGATACTGCCAAGAGACCACGCCAGAAACGGTAAAAAGATTCAAAGCCCTAGATACCAGCCCCCCCACCTACGCTGAAGAGGGCAATGCACTGATTGAAACCGCTAAATCGGTGGGTGAATTTATTGGCAAACTCTTTAATATTACTAGCCATACCCAATTAGTAAAATCTGCGACTCAAGAACTGCACCCTACATTTAAATTCAAAAAAGATTTTTTAAATATTCGAGTCTTTAAAAGACTCAATGAAAGCCCCTGCTCTCAAGAAACCTGGAAAACCCTCGATGCTTTAATCAAAAAAGTCATTGCGCAGGCTCCGCCCCAAAACACTAAGGAGGAGGAGGTTATTTTTGCAGAAATAGTTCTCTTTCTATTAGATGCAGAAAAACAATTAAAACTTGGCACCCTAGGGACTTCAGATCAAAACCGTATTCAAACCCTGTGCATGTATTTTTCAGGTTCCAATCCCAGCGAAAAGATAACTGCCGCGCTTAGAGTTTTTGAAGATTGGTGTGTTCAAGTCGCCCTTACCCCCGAGCGAAGAAAGAAAATTTCTACTTGGGGCTCCTATGTAAGAGCTCAAAAAATTGATTTTGAAAACTTAGTAGAAACTATTAGTCCCAGGGATGCCCTTCCAGAAATGAAGTATGGGCCAGAGGAACACTTACGTCATCGCCAAGGATTTAAACTAACCGACGCCAGAATGACGACGAAAGAATATTTGCGAGAGGTAGATTACTGCATATTTTGTCACGAACGAAAAAAGGATTCTTGCGCTAAAGGTTTCGAAGAAAAAGAGGGGGGCTACAAAAAAAACCCACTAGGAATTCCTTTGGCAGGCTGTCCTCTTGACGAGCGAATTTCAGAGATGCACGTTTTGCGACGAGAGGGTGAGCTCATCGGCGCTCTTTCTATGATCATGCTTGATAATCCTATGTGTCCTGGTACGGGACACCGGATCTGTAATGATTGCATGAAGGGATGTATTTTTCAGAAACAGGATCCCGTTAACATTCCCCAAACAGAAACTGGAACCTTAACCGATGTGCTTAATCTTCCATTCGGTTTTGAAATTTATAGTTTACTCACCAGATGGAATCCTATTAATCGAAAGCGTCCCTATGCCCTCCCCTATAACGGAAAAAATATTCTCGTCGTGGGCTTAGGACCTGCCGGCTATACCGCTGCTCATTACTTTGCCAATGAAGGATTTGGCGTAGTCGGCATTGATGGTTTGAAACTAGAACCGGTAGATCCGACTCTCACCGGAAAAGGAAGACCCTTCCCCAAACCTCTTCAGCAATTCTCAGAATTAAAAAAGGAATTGGACGAGAGATTTCTAATGGGGTTTGGAGGTGTTTCAGAATATGGAATCACTGTCCGATGGGATAAAAACTTTTTATCTGTGATTTACTTAAGTCTTCTTCGTCGTCAAAACATTAGATTTTATGGTGGAGTTCGATTTGGTGGCACTCTAAATTTAGAAGATGCGTGGGAATTGGGCTTTCACCATGTGGCAATCGCTACGGGCGCTGGCAGACCTACGATCATCGACATGAAAAATAATTTAATTCGAGGAATCAGAAAAGCCTCAGATTTTTTGATGTCGCTACAATTGACAGGAGCCTTTAAGAAGGCCTCAATGGCGAATTTACAGGTGCGGTTGCCAGCTATTGTTATTGGAGGCGGCCTCACCGCTGTCGATACTGCGACTGAACTACTTGCTTACTATCCACTACAGGTAGAAAAGGCTCTGGAGCGTTTTGAAACTCTTTGTCGTCACGGGGGTGAAGAGGTCACCTGGTCGATGTGCGATTCCGAGGAGAAGGAGATTTTAACCACCTTTATCGAACATGGAAAAGCGGTCCGAGAGGAACGAAGTAAAGCGACAAAAGAAAAACGAGTACCCAATTTCATTACTCTTTGTCGAGAATGGGGCGGAGTCTCTATTGCTTATCGTAAAAAGATATCCGATTCCCCAGCCTACCGATTGAATCATGAGGAGGTTGAAAAAGCACTTGAGGAGGGCATCGGATTTATTGAAAACATGAGTCCACTTGAGGCCCTCAAAGATAAGTTTGGTTCTGTTGAAGCCTTAATTTTTAAACGAGGTAATGGTGAAACGATTACCCTACCTGCGAAGTCGGTAATGGTAGCTGCGGGGACAAGTCCTAATACTATTTATGAAAGAGAGTTTCCTGGCACCTTTAAAATGGATGAGAAAAGAAACTTCTTTAAAAAGTATCGGGCCATTAAGAGTGAAACTGGTTGGTCACTAAAAGAATCTAAAGACGGTGAGAAAAACGGTTTCTTTTTATCCTATGAAAAAGAGGGGAAGTTCGTTTCCTTTTACGGCGATAACCATCCCGATTATGCAGGTAATGTCGTAAAGGCGATGGCCTCTGCTAAACATGGGACTGAGGTGGTCGCCAAGCTTTTTGAAAATGATATTCTGCTAGCAG
>JABMMY010000007.1 GCA_013205415.1 Deltaproteobacteria bacterium | reverse complement strand
TGTTAAATAGTTCTTCGCCAACCTTCATCGCTTTGGCTGAAGCATTAAAGACGGTTTGATACTGAATCATATTCACCGCCTCCTCCTCTAAATTGACGCCCTCAATCGACTGTCGATAATTCTCTAACTGTTGAACCACATCTTGTTGATGAGAGAGCATATTTCCCTCTCTTTGTGTTTCAACTCCGATCCTTCCAATAAGAGAATTCAAGGACTCATTAATAGTATAATTTTCCTGAGTTCCCATGTGACTTGTCGCTAATCCTTTTTCATTTTGAATATTAGCAATTTTCAAAGCAATTTCATTGCTCCCTGGAGAGTTTCCAGACATTCCCACTGCAATATTCTCATGAGAATCTTTTATCGAGTCATGAAGATCAAAACGAAAGGCGGCTCCTTGCGAGTTATCGCCCATCTCCTTAAAGAAATTTCTTCCCGAGGTGCCATCCATTCCCTCTCCATCACGATGAATAGCATTCACTTCGTTGGCAATATGGTAGGCAATCTTATCTAGGTGATCTATCGCAGGGTTTATCACCTTGTCTCTCACATGCATCATACCGCCCAATTCACCATCGGTAATCCCAGCGGTAATTTTTCTCCCCTCACCATGATTCTTAATAAAAATATCTAAAGAACCGGGACCCTTTTCTCCGTCGGCCGCGGTTCGAACAGAAAAGAGATCATTAGACTGGTCTCCTTGAACTAGCACACACCCGCCGGTCACTACAGAGATCTGCCCTAAATCGTCCATATGCGTTTGAAAGTTAATTTTTTGTGATATTTCTCGCATCAAAGAATCACGACGATCCTCTAATTCTAAGACCGTATCTTTGCGGCCACTACCTTGCACAATATTTTTATTTAGAGATGCGAGTTCTCTTGTGAGGCCATTCACCTGAGTGACACTATCTTCAATTCTGTAATCTAAATCCTGTTTCATCCCTTCTAAATCGGAAAACATATTTCGAACACCCCCCGACAGAGCAGTTCCGCTGCTTTGAACCACATTTCTGAGGGCTGCTGTTTCTGGGCTTACCGAGAGTTCTCTGAGATCACCAAAAAATTTATCCACCAATTTTGTGACATTATCGGCATCTCTCTGCGCGACAATTTCTACGCGATGAAGATTTTCAGACTTTGCTTTCACTCCACCAAAGGATTGGGACTCATCAATAATTTGCTTACCGATAAACTGATCATGAATTCTCATGACTCG
The DNA here is from genome assembly GCA_013205415.1 of Deltaproteobacteria bacterium. Lineage (GTDB taxonomy): Bacteria > Bdellovibrionota > FAC87 > UBA2466 > UBA2466 > UBA2466. Next base: position 1,418 of record JABMMY010000007.1, on the reverse strand, counting down.
CTTGACCTCCACTCCACTACCCAGACTAGCTCCTTGAGGAATGGCTAAATTATTGGTCTCAACGACGGCTCGTCTCCTTGTATAACCAGGAGTGTTGGCATTAGCAATGTTGCCTGCTGTAGTTTGGAGCGCCTGCCGATTGGAGGTTAGACCTTGGCGGCCAATCTCTAAAATATCATTTACAGCCATTAGTACCTCCCTCGTAACACAGAACCTTCAGGGTTTTGATCCACCCGTTTACCACGATGGGAATAGGTGCCATGCTGCCCGAAAAGACGCTTTAGATTTTCAACTAAAAGATCTAAGTTTTTCATGGAGTGGCCCATAAACTGCTGATTGCGCTCACACACATCTCTCACTTCGGTCCACGCCTTCAGCCAACTGGTTTGCTTTTGCTTCCACTCTAAATTTAGTGCTTCATCAGAAAAGGAAAGGTTTTGTAGATCCTCCTCTGCAAACTGTGTTCTAGCTATTTTTTTTATCTCAGCTCGTTTTCTTACCAATTTCATCATTCCGCTTTCTTTTTTGGACACCAGAATGAGAATCTCCTCGGTATTCAAGGTAATAAGAGCCACTCTTTCTTCAAGTAAAATATCTTTAAGTTCTTCGGCCAAGGTAATGCATTCATCACACAAAGAAAAAAGATAGGTGGCAAACGGATTTTTAGGCATAGAACTATCCCTACTAATTCTCAGTTTACTAAAAGACACGCCTACAACTGGACGACTATAACTTTATTTTTAATGATTATTTTTACCGAAATCGGCACTTAAATGCTCGTCGACTAAACGGTCTGCAATCTCTCTGGCCTCAACGTGATAGGTGCCATTTTGAATGTTTTTCTTTAACTCTGCTACCTTCTCTTTGCGAATATCGGTCGTCGCCTTTGCTATGTCTGAAGCCTGCCTCATTAATTGTGCTCCATCGGATATTTCTACGTTAGCGCCCAAATGCGAGGCCACGCTAACATTAGATAAGGCCGATTCTAATCCAGAATTTTTCGTCGTCTTGAGACTACCTTTGGCACCCTCAACCTGAGTTTCAGTTTGATAGGGATTGGGACTAGGATTGTTTGTCACCTTCATAGAATCTCCTTTGAATCGTGGTACTGTTACCAGTGTATCATCTTGCTCCCGATGACCGCAATAATTGCTCATAAATCATTTGAGAAAGACCAAGTTGCTCCGTGTCGGTCATTTTCTCGGTGTACTCACTATCTAGCATCGATTGATAAATTCTTTCTGCATTACTCTCTGGAACCATGCCTCCCTTAACTACCGTTTTACGCATAGCCGAAACCACCTGATTTAAGAATAGCCCCTCAAATTGCTTTGCGACCTTTCTGATCTCAGGGTGCTCCTCTTTTTTTGGCGCCTCCACCTGATTGAAATAGGGTGAATTAGAGGGGATTTTCATTG
>JABMMY010000070.1 GCA_013205415.1 Deltaproteobacteria bacterium | reverse complement strand
TAGACCTTTTAACAAGGCGGTACCACCGGATAGCTGAATAGAGGTAATTGATTGCTTGGTGGCATTTCTATAGGCAATTAAACTATGGTTTATCTCCGTAAGGAGTGGGCCTATTGCCTGCAATGTAGTGGTGCTTAACTCCAGATTTGTTTTTTCATTTGGAGTGCCACCTAATACCATTTGATGTTTTTGAAATTCGGAGTCCTCTAAAGGAAGTCCGGTGGTAAGGGCAATATTTTGCGTGATTGCAAATCCGCCCCATGAGAAACTACGGAACACCTCGACGCGGCTATCATTTACAATCGATAAATTAGTTTTGGTGTGCCCCATATCGAGCAGAAGGGTGGGCCCTGATATTTCTGAGGGCGTTTTGATTAAGGAGCCTAAATACAAATTGATAAGGCCCATTCCCTCGAAGGTAAGCCAGTCTGGATCTAGGCCGATCTTTTTTAAATAATCTAGATGCTGGATAATGAATCGATTGGGTGCAATGGCTGCAAAAACTAAACTGGAATCTTTTTGGGAATAGATGACATGTTCAACCACAGTGTCGTCTAATTTAAAGGGTAGAGAATCTTCTAGTTCAAATCGGTACATCTGCTCAGCTTTTTTTCGTTGCTTGACAGGAATGGTAAGAAATCGCAGGGAAATATTTGAAGCAGGCAATGACAAGACTACCTTATCGGGATTGCTGGGAAGCTTAGCAAAGAGATCTGTAATGGCCTGTTTGTATAACTCGACGGGATCACTTAATCGTAATGGAAGTCTAACTTCATGAAGGTCTAAAATTTCAAATCGACGAAACCCCGATTCGAATTCAACCCCCTTCACACTCCAACTTCCCAATTCTAATGCTAATATTCTCATTATTTCCTCATTTAAGTTTCCATCCAATAAAGGATCTTTAGGGCATTGGGCTCAACCGCTGGCTTGCTACCGGAAGGCCTTGGAATCGTTCTTTTTCCTGAATCAAGTATTTCACATCCCCCAGGAACCCATTGTCCCACAATAAACTCACACTCTGCCCGATTATTCGGTTTTTTAGTACAGACTTGTGTGGTTGAGTTCCAAAAATACAAGTCATCCTTTTCGCAGGTAATTTTATCGGTAGGGGTAGCCGCAGTGAGAGCAACAGCAACTCTGATCCTCTTTTGAATCTCGTACTTACTTTTGGGAATGGTACCTATTCCCTCTATAATAAAACTATAATTACTAACGGTGAAGGGGTAGTCCGCTGGAACTGGATATGAACTCCGGAAACCTGATCGATTCAATGGTCCCACTACAAAAGACACAAAATCTTCTTTGCTATCCCATCTTCCAATCTTGTTTTTTTCTTCCTGAATTTTATTGAGATCATCATCTGTAAAATCGGGATAGATCGCCTTCAACACATCTTTTGAAGCACCATTAAGATCTATATTTCCGTCATAGGAAAAAACGGTTACAAAAGGTTTTAATTTTTTATAAAGGTTATCCCCAATAGATTTTACCAGTTTTAACTCTTCAAGAGTAAAAAAGCGGCCCTTTTTTGATTTGTAAGAAGGCTTTTGTTGTTCATAAAAACTGTCCTTGTTACCAGAGCCACAGGAAACCGGACTTGGATTTACCCACTCCATAATATCGCAAACCACCTCTTCAGGTCTAACGTTTCCGAAGTCCTCCACTGGATTCTCTGACTCTTTGAAAATTTGACTTATAGTATTCAAAAGTAGAGTAGCAACGTAACGATGGAGTCCTTTTTGAGGACTATTACTTGGATTTGGAATAACAAAACCGCTTTGGCCTTGCTGGGCCACTGGAATTAAAAGGGCATTGAGATTAATTTTTGCAGATTCACTGGAGATCGTTTCGGTAAATTGTCCGATACTAATTTTTGTTTCCTCAATGGCCTTTTCAGCCGCGTCCTGATCGGCTTTAAAAAGTTGCTTTATTTTGGATTTAGCTGGAGGAAAGGCGGGAATAGGTAGATTCCAAATAGCGGGAAGGAATGTTTTAACCGAATCAAGAGATTTGTCCTTGTTGGCTCTGGAAAAAAGAACCAACCGTAAAAGGGCAAACTTAACACCAGATTTTGCTAGGTAGTGAGCCTGTAGTTGATTCAGGTCACTGTAGGAAAGCTTTCTTTCAATAGCCACGCTATATTGAAACTCGATAGTGAGTAAACTAATAATAAATACAGAAACCAAAACTGTAAGGAGGGCAACACCCTTATTACTTGTTTTGTATTTTTTAATTACGAACTTCATATTAAAACTGCACCAAAAAAGGATCGTTGTTAGGAAAAGATAGTTTGAATTCAGTTTCTACGTTAAGCGGCTTTGCCTTTTCACTAGCGACTACCAATTTTATCTTAACGGCCCCGGGAAACTTATCCCTGAAACTACCCCCATCTGAATTCCAGGCATCCTCCCATTTTAATGTTTTCGGATCCAGATATTGAAACTCTAAAGATATTATATTTTCTAAAAGGGTATAGGAACTTCCCCCCTCATAGGGATTATCGTCGATCAATTCTGCTTCACGTTTCAGAAGTGTGCTGTATTTACTTTGCCTCGTCTGCTGTAAAAAAAAGGAGATTTCGGTTTGTTCGCTTTCTCGGCGGCCAGCAAAGTAGTTGCGATGAGACAGGGAGGTAAAAATGATCTCTGCCTTTCTACCGTCAAATAGAGTGTGAGTGACGGTTCCGTTTTGAAGCAAAATTGCTCTACTGCCTGCCCCTAGGTCCTGATATAAAACATGAAAGGCCTGTCGAAGATCAATTTCAATAGCGCTCAAAGCGGCCCGAGCATTAGAGTAGCCATCAATATCTCTGAAGGCTGTATCCTTTGTGTTTCTAATTAGCGTTATTTGTTTAATCGTAGTTAAAGCGATAATACTAAAGATGGCCATGGATAGGAGAACCTCTAAAAGCGTGAACCCATTTTCCTTAAATGTGAATGGCTGTTTCATATTTATTAATTAGCTTAAGGCCCAAAGCCCGGTATCTTTAGGGGTTGGTCATATCGCGCAACATGAGTCGTCACATCGACCATTCGTTTAGTTTTTTTTCCTTGAATCCAGTGGACCTCCGCGTGAATTTCCCTCATCGAATTACTAATATATTCACTCGAAATATTTAGAACCATTTTTTGAATCTGATTTTCTTTGTCGGCGGCTTTAATATCGACATCGGCCTTATCACCTAAAAGTGCTGCTGCCGTCTGAGATAATTTAAAATCGATTTGGTGACAGTTGGTTATCCATGTGTATTTTTCATTCGGAGCCTCAAACTTACCCTCGATTTTTTTAATACAGGCCTTGTCAAATCCCTCAGACTCAACTTTGCTTTCAAGCTCGGTGATTGTTTTTTTGAGAAGCCAGGTGGCGGTCGTAACCTCTTTAAGATCAATGGTGGCTCTTACCGATCCGCGAGTGAGGTCAACTGCAATAACGGCAGCAATAACAAAAATAGTAATCGCGATAAGAACCTCAATAAAGGTGAATCCGCTTAGACTTTTTTTGTGGGTTTTTTTCATGGTTAAAAGCGATCTACCTTCTGCTTAATAAAATCTACTTTTCCAGCTGTGGGGTGAATGATTATTGAAAAACCACCTGTAGTCGCACTGCTAGAATTTAAATAGATAATGGCCCTTTCATTAAGCCCATTAGGAAAAAAGTAAATATAAACGGTGCCCTCGTTTATAAACCCCTCTTTTTCCTTGAGCACACCATTGAAGACGACCCCTGAGGGAAGCGCTTTTGGTTTCTTGAAATATTTATCAGAGGGTGAAAATGCGGGCCTCTCCTCCTGTTTAGGTGCAGCCTTTTTCGAGTCGGCCTTCTTACTTAGTAGGTCCGATTCCTGTAGCAGCTCCTGGGTGTTTTGAGTTTCTACAATATAGGTGTTGTTCTCTAAATCGATACTCAACCGATAAAGAGTATTTAGTAATATGGCATCGGACCTCATCCCTCGAACTAGTGAAATAAAGTTTCGTGCAGAGGTATTAATGTTTTGGCCGGTGATTCTAGATACCACAGGTAGGCCGTAGGATAGCACGGTTACAATAATCGCCAATACGAGTAGGATCTCGATCAAAGTAAACCCATGATTGTCGCTAGATAATAAAGTCGCCGGATCGTAACTTTTTTTATTCGGACTTAATATCGTCGGCAGTTCCTGGTTTTTGATCGGCTCCATCGGAGGTGATGTTGTAGTTTTGAGCATCATCGCATTCATAGTGATAAATTCCACCAAAGGGATCTTTGGGTATTGTTTTTTTACCCAAATAACCGCCATCAGGATAATTCTCAGGAACCTTTCCTGTTGAAGGCTTGCTTATTAGAGCCTCTAAGCCCTGTGATGTTTCTGGATAGTTATTATGTGATAGATAGTAGGCATCTAAGGCCTGCTTAAAACTAGCAATTTGAACTTTCGTGGCATCGGCCTTGGCCCTTTTAAACTGATCGATTAATTTCACTCCAGCAAAGCTACCTAGCATGACTACTAGGGCTAATACGATCATGATTTCAACGAGTGTAAATCCTTGGTTGTGAGTTTTTTTTGATTCTGCTTTTATCACTGAAAAGCTCCTTGTGTTTTCCTAGCCCGGTGAAGATGCTAAGTTGTTTAATTCCAATAAAGGCATGAAAATAGAAAGTGCCACTAGGGCAATAATCCCACCCATGATTAAAATCATAAGCGGCTCTAGTAATCTTGTCATCGATTGTATTGCAGTATCGACCTGGGAATCATAGGCATCTGAAACCACATTTAGCATCTCCTCTAGCTCTCCCGTTTTCTCTCCCACAGCGATCATGTGAGTGAGAATGGGTGGAAATTCCCCACTCGCTTTTAGTGGCCCGGCAATGGAATGGCCCTCACTAATACTAGCGCGTGCTTGGACTAAGGCTTTTTTGATTACTGCATTGTCTACGACCTCTTTAACGACATCAATAGCATCAAGAAGCTGAACCCCACTCCCTAACATGGTGCTTAAGGTTCTTGCGAATCTTGAAACGGCGATCATACGAACTAATTTTCCAACCCCTGGTAATTTTAATGCAACCGCATCCCATTTGGCGCGACCCTTTTCAGTCCCGACATACCATTTGAAAAAGAAAAATCCGCCGAGACAAAAAGCGATTAAAAGAAACCAATATTTGGAAATGAAATTGCTGATCCCTAACATGACTTGGGTAAGTTGGGGTAATGCCATATTCGAACCCGCGAAAACCTCTGTAATCTTGGGAACGGCAAAGGCAAAAAGAAAAACGGTGATAGCAGTTCCTGCCACCATCATAAACAGTGGGTAGGTCAAGGCGCCAATGATCTTGTTTCGCATTGCAAGATTGGCCTCTGCAAAATTGGCCAGTCTTACTAGAACTAAATCTAAATTACCACTGGCTTCACCCACCTGAATCATGGAAATAAAAATAGGGGAAAAAACCTTTGGAAAAATTTTACAGCTTTCAGCTAGGGACTTTCCCTCGTTAACGCTGGATTTAACTTGGGACATCACCGTCTTTAATTTGGGATCATCGGTTTGTTCAACGACAGCCTCTAAAGCCTCATCTAGCGGAATATGAGCCTTAATCATGGTGGAAAGCTGGCGGATCATCAGCGTTAGATTTGCTGATTTTACGGTGCCACCGAATGCGGTTATCGACTGGCCCTGCCCCTTCTTTTCCCCGGTCCGTTCCTTAATTTCACTGACAAATAGTCCGCGCTGTTTTAATTTTTGTCGTGCAGACTTGGCGGAGTCGGCATCTACAATTCCCTTGGATGGTTTGCCAGCAGTGGAAACGGCTTTGTATTCAAAGATTGCCATAATTTACTCTTGGGTAACCGCTACCAATTCAATAGCGGTGGTAATACCTTCAATTACCTTTTGAATTCCATTTTGTCTTAAACTTACCATGCCCTTTTTAACAAGCGCCTTTTTTAAAATGGTGGCATCGGTTCGTTCCATGATTAAGGCCCGTAACTCATCATCTAAGGGCATGAGTTCATGAATTACCATTCGGCCTTTGTACCCCGTGCCGCTGCAATCATGACAGCCTTTAGTGCGAATAATTTGTTTGCCACTAAAAACATTTTTGTCGAGCCCGAGATTTTCTAACTCAACCGGTGTGGGCTCATATAGCTCTCCACATTTTTTACACGCTTTTCTCATGAGCCTTTGAGCTAATACGGCTAATAACGAGGAGGAAACTAAAAAAGGTTCTACACCCATATCAACCAGCCGAGTGACGGCCCCGGGGGCGTCATTGGTGTGGATCGTTGCAAATACTAAGTGACCCGTGAGTGAGGCTTGAATTGCAATTTCTGCCGTCTCTTTATCTCGGATCTCCCCCACCATAATGACATCGGGATCTTGCCGTAGAATAGCTCTTAATCCGGTAGCAAAGGTCAGTCCTATTTTAGGGTTGGCCTGAATCTGTCCGATTCCCTTGAGATCATATTCGATAGGATCCTCTACAGTAATAATATTTCTATCGACCGTATTGATTCTAGATATAGCGGCGTAAAGTGTCGTGGTTTTTCCCGAGCCGGTGGGTCCTGTTACTAAAATAATTCCATGTTGCTTGTGAATAAGCTGATTAATAACTTTAATCGAATCAGAATCGAACCCCAAATCTGGAAGATCTAGTCGGACACTACTTTTATCCAAGACCCGCAGAACCAATCTTTCCCCGTGCGCGGTGGGAATCACTGAAAGACGTAGGTCGACATCTTTACCTGCAATTTTAATTTTAATTCTTCCGTCCTGAGGAAGTCGCTTTTCAGCAATATCTAATTCGCCCATTAGTTTAATTCTTGAAGAGATTCCAGCGTGTAATCCTTTAGGGGGCCGAGCCACGTCGTAAAGAACACCGTCGATGCGCAGGCGAACTGCCATGTCTTTTTCATAGGGCTCTATGTGAATATCGGAGGCCTTATCTTTAATGGCCCGAAACATAAGAT
>JABMMY010000069.1 GCA_013205415.1 Deltaproteobacteria bacterium | reverse complement strand
TGCCACTGCTCCTGCTACTGCTACTGCTCGTGCTTCTGCTCCTGCTCCTGCTACTGCTCCTGCTACTGCTCCTGCTACTGCTCCTGCTGGTGATAAAAAAGAAAATTGCGACGGCGAAGGAAGTTGCTCTGCGGGTGGCGGTCAGGGCGGAGGTCAGGGTGGCGGTGCCGGAGAGATTCTTTTTGGGTTGGCGGCGATTATGGCTGCGACGGCTCCGATAGTAGCGGCCTCGATGCAGGCAAGTGCCGATAAAAAGATTGCACAGATTAATGCAAATACCGCAATTGCCAATGCGACCACTCAGGCAAACCTACAAAAGTTTTCTATCGAACAGCAATCAAAGATAGCTAAAGACCAGGCCGAGGCGGTAGAAAAGCTTGCCAAGGAGAAGAACGAAAAGGAGATGACCCAGCTGCAAATGCAACTAGGAGAATTAAAGCAGGGTAGAGAGCAACAGGCGGACTTCGAGAGAAAAAAAGGAGACTCGGATAGAAACTTTACCCAACAAGAGATTGCCTTAAAGCAACAGGCGGCAGCACAAACGATTCAGTTGGCTCAGCAACAGCGATTGGCCGCAGAGACGGCTCAAGGGCTGAATACCGGATTCCAAACGGGCAGAGATTCGGGGGGAAGATTACAAATTAATCCCATCGGTCGGAGCGGTAATAGTTTAGCTGGAGCTGCGCAGGGGAATTTAGCGAATGGAAATAACCCCTCAATTTCAGGATTCGCAAATACAACTACAAATAGCTCTGGAATCGGCCAGGCCTTTAAGACGGGAACTGATATCGCAACTGGCCCCACTAGTACGATAACGGCTACTAAATCTAATGTTAAGGCGGCTCGGACCCTTGTGGCCTCCGCAACTCAAAGTGGAGCCTCACGAGGTATTACCTCTATTACCGGCTCCTATAATGAAGTCTCTAATGCGTTAATTAGCCCGAGAGATCAAAAATCTCCCAATAGAGGGATTGCTACTTTAGCTAAAGGATCTAGTCGAAATTTTAAACAACAGGCGGCCCTGCCCCTATCGGAGCAAAAGGGGTCAAGCACAGCCCTTTTAGCCCTTAATCGTAATGGCAATAGTGAGCAGCGAGCTGTGGTGAGTGGGCACACCGCTAATGCTAATCAAAATGACGTAGGCAGGAGAGTTTATACCGGGAGCGATGTAGGTCGTGCGATTTCGAGGGCTAGGGGAACTAATGTATCTTACGATAATAATGAGGCAGAGTACGAAAATAGAGGGATAAGGATTCTGTATTTGAAGTAGGACATTTCAGGTGACTAGCAAACGGGGGGAACCTTCTGGGGAGAAGGTTCCCCCCGTTTGCTTGGGTAAGGATAACTAGCTTGTAACCTTCACCTTAATTTCAGGGGAACTCTAATGAAAAATTTTCTCTCTCTGGCTGTGGTTATTTTTGTAGGAGGCTATAGATTGAAGTTCGACGTTCACTCGTCATTCTTATTGCCCTAATAATAATTTTACCTCTCTCTTTCACACCTTTTCCTTCTGGCAATTCACAAACGAATCGATCTTTTTTGGCGGAAAAAGTTAGGCGCTATAAAAGGGGTATTCGGATCGGCCCCCTCCTAAAGACAGAACAAAGTTGATACGACGATTGGGAACAATCCCCCCATCCCGGGCCAATCAACCCCGAATCCGGGCCCAGTGGGCCGCGCCGATCCTCCATTTACGTCTATGGAAAAGTAAGGCAAGGAAAAAAGTTATCCCATCAGCAATTTTGAACCATTCAAAATGCCTGCCTTACGGTCTCCCTTTCGGGAGTATGTTAGTGGACGTTGATTCACGTCCCTCTCTTTACCCGCATTCCGTCTTAAAAGTCTTTTCTCTGTTAGTAATATCCCAATACGTCTATTTGAGCTCTCGGCTCCACCGTTTTGGGGTAGGGCTGAGCTATAACAAATTTGGGGATAGAGCAGGGGCTAATCGAAAAATAGTCTGTCCACTGAAAAATCCGTGCCGACATCGTACATGTTGAGCTCTCTCCACTCCCCCACAAGTCTTTCATCCGCGTTTTCTTCAATTCAAAGAGAAGAGCGTGAAACTATTCGGTTGCGCGCATTATAATCCGCGTAGCCATGTTCCTGAATAAGCGAAGTATAAAAATCTCTCATTGGCCCTGGGTGAAATGAAGCACTCATGGCGCCAGTCTTAAAAATGCATTTGAGTATTCGGCAATAGCGGGGACTTCGTTGGCCGTAGCTCTTTCCGCCACTCATTTTTTCATGCTTAATTAAACCGCAATAACTTATAAAGTGGCCCTTGTCCTTAAAACGCCTTGGATCCACAACCATCGCTAGAATTTTTACTGCATTTATAATCCCAACCCCTGGCACACTTTCCAGATTCCGGATAGCTTGGTGTTGCTTGTAGAGTTTTTTAAATTCCTCCTCGTAGCGTGACTTCTCTTTTTCATAACTCTCAATTCCTTGTGGTTTGTAATGAAGCCTTGATAACTCCATCGTGTTTTGGTTCTTTTTTTGAAGTTGGTAGGAAAACTTGATTTGGAGTGAGTCCGTTTAAGGCGTAATGCACTCTTGCTTCGTTAAAGTAGCCGGCATACCGGTCTAGTTTTCGTTTAAGATCTCGCGCGTTCCAATAGAATATTTGTTCTAGAAATTCTCTTCGAACGGAATCGATAAGTCTCTCGACGAAGCAGTGGCTGACAGGGATTTCTGGGACTGAAGTCATCGATTTGATTTGAAGTACACGAAGCATCGTTTTCCATCGATGGGACTTAAAGAGCGGATCATGATCGTAACTCAAACGTAGAGGTAGCTTTTTGTTTCCGATGATTTCAGCAAACATCATTGAAACGACATCGCCAGTGGGAATTTATTTTGTGACGGCGAATCCAACGATTCGCCGAGAGAATTGATCCCTAACGACCCTCACCCAATGAGTTTTAAGTAGAATGGACTCCATGCAAAACAAATCTACAGACCATAGTGAGTCGATCGAGTGCCCAATAAAAGTAAGCCAGGTCTATTTGTGAGCTTGCTCACAACCATGCGGTCAATTCGCTCTCCAAAAATTCATCCAGCGGAACTCCTCCGGTTCCTACAATGAGGGGAACGGCGTTAGGAAAGTGGTTTTTGAAAACGGAAAGGCCTGGAACGGATCTTCGCCTTTTGCCGCTCTTGACCTCAATGGCAAGCATTTTTCCTTCAAACTCATAGACGAAATCTAATTCAAGATTTCCATCGCTCCAATAGGTCAATTGCCCTCCGTTGCATCGTGCATTTAAGCTTAAATGTACTCCAACGATATTCTCAACGAGTCGGCCATAGAGCTCCGGGTCTTTTTTCCATTCAGGAAATGCCTTTTCATTGACCGCTGTAATCAGAGAAGGATCCAGTGCGAGAAGCTTTGGACTTGAGTTTCGAGTACGAAGTTTCTGGGGGCTTTTCTTTTGTAGACCTTCTACCATTCCGGACTGGGACAAAAGCTGTAGATAATGCGCGAGCGTTGTTGAATTGCCTGCATCTTGAAGTTGCCCAAGCATTTTTGTGTAAGATAGAATTTGCCCCGAATATTCCGAACAAAGAAAAAATAAGTTTCTTAAAAGAGCGGGTTTTTTAATTTCATGGCTAGCTAACAAGTCCCGAGAAACAGTCGCTTCAATGATCGAATCTCTCACGTACCTCCGCCAGCGGATTGGCTCTTTGCGCAGTGGTGCCGATCCGGGATAGCCGCCAAAATAGAGGTATTCTTCTAGAGTATAGGCGAAACACTCCCGCATTTCCTTGTAAGACCAGTGTGGCGCGTAAACCACTTCAAATCTGCCAGCTAGGCTTTCTCGAATTCCACGACCCGCAAAAAGAGGTGTGCTTCCAAGCAACAAGACCTGTAAATTTAGCTTTTGACGGGAGTCTTTATCCCAAAGTTTTTTGACTATCTCTGACCAGTTTTCAATCTTTTGGATTTCATCAATGATGAGCAGCGCCTTGCCATGCTGAGCTGCAAGTTGACGAGCACGTAACCAATGGGTTTCGATCCACTCTAAGTTTCGAGTTGCTGAGTCTTCTGTGGTTACATACAGCGTGGGCAGGATCTTCTTTCTCTCTAATTGGGAAACAAGCGTCGTCTTTCCGACTTGCCGTGGGCCTTGTAATATTTGAATAAAACTACGATTTTCTTGAACCCGATCCGATAGAGTTTTTAATAGACTACGCTGAAACATGATTTTAGTGTAACCTATTGAGTAAAAATACTCAATATGCTTAGTAAAAATACTCATTATTATAAGTGAAATCAGTGGTCGCCAAATTTTGATAGGTACGGCCCTGTCTGGTACCATTAAATCTTACTGTAAACGTTGTTTTGGTTTCCGAGAAAAGGACGTTGAACGCGCTGCTTTTCTACATTGCCTATTCCCCCTTTAGTTTTTTGTGTCGTAACAAAAAATTCTAAAGTGGTTTTCTTATGAGTCACTCAGTAACTGACTCAAAATCCTGACACCCGACAAAGTTGGGTACGGTGTTAACGCAATCTAGCAATCGCCCTGTTTGCTCCACGGGGAATGGACTGGTAATATAGAGGCAGCTATTTTTCAAACGATTACCTTATAGCTAGCTTGTAACCTTCACCTTAATTTCAGGGGAACTCTAATGAAAAATTTTCTCTCTCTTGCTGTGGTTATTTTTGTAGGTGCGGTATCTGCCGACGATCTGGTAGTGATTCGTGGGGGACGAGAAATTCACGGGCGAGTTTTAGAGGAGACCCCTACGCACCTTTCCTTTTATTCCGATTATGGCAAACGGCTACAGATTCATAAAAGTAAAATTTCGATCGTTGTGAGAAATGGCGATGTCTTAGCGATGAATCCTGCGGTGGGAACTATTGTGGGTATCACAGCTGAAGGTGACGTGGCAAAGGGGGCATCCGCTACAGGGGACGCTTTAAAAAAGAATAACCTAATGAAAAGTAATGAACCTGTGACGAACCACTCTAATCCGCTCATGGTTTCTAATAGAGAGGTGGCAAGTGCTGTCTCTAGTGAAGTGATAGTGGAGGGGCCTTTGGGGCTAAGAGTGGGGGCCGTTTTAGGGATCACTCAAAGTGGTGCCTCTGCAGCCACATCGACGCAAAGTCGAATCGGGGCAGAGGCCGGTATCGTGGCTGAAATTCCATTTTTACAGGGGCTGCACCTTCACCCAGAGCTTTTATTAAGCCAGGCGGGTTATCAAGAGGGGGCTGCGA
>JABMMY010000006.1 GCA_013205415.1 Deltaproteobacteria bacterium | reverse complement strand
GGATGAGTTGAAAAATATCATTACCTGGCTCTGGGAGTCTGTCGTGCCCTATCGTATCGGGGAATTTAAAAATTATAAATTAGTCGTCGAAAAAAAGTAAAAAAAACCGGACCTCAGCCCGCTAATCCTCTAATTGGGTGACTAGAACCTGTAATTCAAATCTACCCTTCGGAGTACTTCCACTTATTTTATGGGTAGCGTAAAGGCGATTAAAATTATTAACCGAGGCCTTACCCATAAAAATGCTTGGGAGTGAGAGCTGAAATCCCATTCCATTTTCCTCTAATTCCTTCATGAGTTCACTGCCAATTTTATTACTAAGTTCATTGAGAGACTCAAAAAGATCTGTGGCCATTCTCTCTCCGCTGCTCTTCGCCGCTTCTTGAGAATTCTGAAAAAGTGTATTTGCAAAACCTAATTCATAGCTTAAGAAAAGAACCATGTCGGGCCGATTTTCTACAGGGGCAGAACAGGAGATAATAGTAGTAAGGCCACCTTCAAAACCGATTAAATCGGATTGAGACCATAGAGGATGATAGGTTATCGGAAGTTTAAGAGATTGAAACTGGGCCGCACAATATTTTTTTGCTACGTTTAAAACCATCTTAGTATTAAAGGAAATATCAGATGGCAAAAAGGGATAGGACTGCATCTCTTCAGGAGAACGAAAGTCTCCCACAAGATACATTTGAAATCCGTCTAGCTCTACTGAGTAGCAGTAGGTAGGCTTTCCTAATATTTTTAAGGGCTCTCCGTAGCCGAAATAGGTTAATGGAGAAAGGGCTCGAACCGATACCCCCTTGCCACCTACCTGCTCTGAGATCTCTCTTCCCATGCTTTTGCCAAATTCACTTAGAGCTTCAACCTGATACTTAGCTGCCGTTTTGTGTTTTTTCCCGGTCACTCTAGGCAAGATACAATTTTGAAAGGTGTCTTCAGGAATTAGCAGTCCTGCATACCCCACACGTTCGCCATTAAACTGAACTAGAGTACCGTAGGGCTGAGCGAGTGCCTTTTTAAAATCTAATTCCGGTCTGATCTTTAACTTTTGGTCTTTAGGAGAGAAACCCAATATTTTTTCCAAACTACTCAGATGATATTTTCCGAAAAAGAAATAATTTTTCCCCTCAGTTTGGGTCGCAGCCCAGATAGACTGCAATAGTTTGGCCTCTAAGTGTCGAACCTGAAATAGAGAATAGCTATGATTCTCTCGAAAAGACTCACACAAAGACTTAATACAAACACCCGTTTCAACTATTAAATCTATTTGTGCTTCATCTAAAGGGGACCTCTTTTCTGCCACCAGGGTTAAAAGATCCTCATAATGATGGCACAGACTTGCGACTCGATTCCAATTTAAAAATCCCACGACCCCCTTAATACTATGAACTAATCGATAGGCTTCGTCAGCCGCCGAAGGCTGTTTCTCCTTGGAAATCACTTGAAGACTTTGGGTTAAGCGGTCTAAGTAACCTGTTAATTCATCAAGGAGGAGTAGCTTTTCTTCCTCTTCGATCACCTCTATTTCATTTTCAGTTTTAGGGCCATCGGCAACCGATATTTTAATAGCCGAGAAATCTTCAGTTAAAGGTATTAACAACTCAATAGCCGTACCAAATGAGGTGCTAGATAAAACACTTACCGTTCCCCCAATCGCCTCAACTCCTTTTTTTACAATATTTAATCCAAGACCTCGTCCAGAATTAGAATCGGCTGAATCTCTTGTGGAGAATCCCGGTTCAAATACTAAGGATGATAGTTCCTCCGATAACAAAGTTTTTGATTGTTCCAAAGTGATTAATTCCAGAACAGTTGCCTTTGTCCTAATTTTTTCAAAATCAAAACCGGCACCATCATCACTAATAATAAGTCGCAGTTCATTTTCCGAAAAGGCAGCCCGAGTTTTGATATGTCCTTTAGAGGGCTTTCCAATTCTTTCTCGCTCTGACGGAGATTCTAGTCCGTGGTCTACAGCATTTTTAAACAAATGAAGCATCGGTTCATAAAGATGATTTAAAAGAGATTTATCGAGATATAACCAGGTTCCCTGACTTAAAAAATCAATTTCTTTACCCTGTTCTTTGGCTAGTTCCCGGACCAATTTTCGGGCTGGAATAAAGAGAGATTCTAGGGGTTCCGATTTCATAGCCCGCATCATTCGTTTGACACGTTTTATCTCGGTTTTCATTTTAGTTCTAGCTTTGGGACCGGTAAAAAGCTGTTGTTCTAACTGTTCAATCTTTTTTAATCGCCGATAAACGGCCTCTAACTGAGAGGAGTAAACTCTGATTTTTCTGGGTTCGCGAATGGCTTGCCGACTTGAAATT
>JABMMY010000068.1 GCA_013205415.1 Deltaproteobacteria bacterium | reverse complement strand
AAGTCTAAGTCTAAGTCTAAGTCTAAGTCTAAGCCACTGCGTCTCACTTATATGTTAGAGGGCCATAAAAGTGTCTAAATGTTGGTGAGATATCTTGGTAAAACACTGAAATTATTTGGATAAATATTCATTGGAATTTTTCAAGGGTTTAGAAATTAAGTTTTTTAATAACCCTTTGGAAATACATCCTTTTGTAAGTTTCACTGCCACCGCTGTCAAAAAAATAGGCACCTTTACTGTTTTAATACCCGGTTTTTCATGACTAATTACCGACACTTATTAATTAAGCCTCTCGGCCTCCTCGTTGCATTGTTACATAGTCGTGATTTCAAAAAATATTTTTTTTCTAAGAAGATGGAGCCTTTCTTTCCTACTATCTTTTCTACTGACTCTAAACACAACTGCGTTCGCTATTGAGCTAACTCCAGATGAGGTGAAGGAGGTCCTGGAGATCTCTAAGAGTATTTCTCTCGCAAAGTTCTCTCTTCCCGATTCCAAGAAACTTGAATACGCCATGGGAGTTTTTAAGGCCAGTAAAAGATTTCAGATCGACTCTAATCTTCTTATTGCCATTGCCTCACAAGAAACCTCATTTCGTGAAGATCTTCCTGAAGGAAAGGCGGGAGAGTTTGGTATTGTACAAATTAGAAAAATTTGGATAAAAAATCCAAAGCTTAGAAAACATTTTAAAACCGCTAAATTAAAAGATTTAAATAAACCTGAAAAGGCCTTTCTTTACGCCGCCTGGATCCTACGAGATTTAAAAGACCATGCTCCAAAGAGTTCAATTCCCTTCTGGTCATTTTATAATGCTAAAGGTTTTCAACCTCGCTTTAGATACTTTTTAGCTGTGAATCAAAAACTCTCCTACCTCAGTAAAAAAATATCTTTTACTAGAGATATTGCAAATAATATTCAGGTAAATGGGTCGATAAAACAGGAACACTGGATACCCGATGTCAGACTAATCGCCACCCATTCTCAAATACCCTTGGAAAGCACGGGGCAAAAACCTAATGAACCTTTGAAAAAACAACTCCCTATTACTACCGCAAGTTTAGGTGAAGGAATCACCATTGAGCCTAATGGATGGATCGCCGAGGCCTTGGCTAGATTGCAAACTGAACCCATCACCCAAAACTATCAAGCCTATAATATTGCAATACCCACACCGATAAATCAGCTCAGAAAACCCAAAATAATCGCCTCTTCTAAATCGGTAATGAAACTATTGCAGTCAATTCAAGATTAAACCTCGCTAAGAGAGAAAAGGATTTTTCCTTTTTTCCTCTCCAATTCGAGTCGCAGGCCCATGACCCGGATACACCCTTAACTCATCATCTAAGGTCATCAAACGACTCTTAATAGATCGAATTAATAGAGAAGAATCTCCTCCCCAGAGATCCGATCTTCCCACGCTCTGCCGAAATAGAGTATCACCAGAAAACACTCTCTCCTCGCCTCCGTGAAGCCGAAAACAAACACTCCCAGGACTATGCCCCGGAGTATGAAGCACCTCTAACTTTTGCTCTCCAAAATAAAGTTCTTCATTATCTTCAATAAATTTTTCAACAGGTGGGGCATCCTTAAATTCCATTCCAAACATTCGTCCCTGCATAGGCAATTGCTTATAAATCATCTCATCTGCTTGATGCAAACATATCATGCCATGGGTCGCCAGCTTCACTCCTGCGGTTCCTCCAATGTGATCAAAATGGGCATGCGTGTGTAACAAATACTTCACCGTGACACCGGGATCTAAATGACTAATAATTTTCTCAGCCTCATCCCCAGGATCAATAATAATGGCCTCTAATGTTTTAGGACAAATAAGGATGGCACAATTACATTGGAGCGAACCCACCACCACAGTTTTATGAATGACTTGATTACTCATAAAACGCATGTAACCTTATAAAGGAAAATAAATCAACTTGGAGAATTTCATCATGAAGAAGGTTGTTATTTTAATTGCAGATGAACACCATGATTTAGAGGTTTGGTATCCACTTCTCAGATTCAAAGAGGCTGGATGGACTGTGATCACGGCGGGAATTGATTCGAAAAAGAGCTACTAGGGAAAATTCGGCTACCCGATTACCGTCGATACCCACATCGATGAAATTAAATCACAAGATTTTGACGCCATCATTATTCCCGGGGGCTGGGCACCAGATTATATTCGGCGTAGCCAATTAGCTATCGAACTAGTATCGGAGATGTTTCGGTCCGGTAAAATAGTTAGTGCGATCTGCCACGGTGGCTGGGTATTAGCGAGTGCCAATATTCTCAAGGGAAAATCGGTCACTAGCGTCTCTGCTATCAAGGATGATCTTATTAACGCCGGAGCGCTCTGGCTAGATAAAGAGGTGGTAGTTGATGAAAACCTCGTGACTTCACGAAAGCCTGATGACCTTCCCTATTTTTGCAAAGCTATTTTAGCCATGGGAGAGAAGATAAAACATTGACCCGTTTTGTCTGCCCTTTACTTTAATAAAAAAGTAATCAAAACCGCTGGAGACACTGGGAATCTACGTAGAGAGAAATGGTTCCTCGTCTTAGATTTTGCTTGGGATTAACCTTTACTAAAAGTTCCTCTAGCGGTCCCGGTCTAAATTCTGTCACCTTTTTATGGGAGCTAAGAAACCCTATTAAGCTTTTCTCATAATCTTGCCTGACGGCCACTACTACACTACACCCCATCTCTCCTAACCGCTCGGTATCTTCGAGACTAAGTTTTAAAAGCTCCGGCGGATTCAAGGAAAATGCCTTCGGGTAAAGCACCAAGGTATCTTCAATGCTAATGATATTTCTAACGTGAGTATGCTGGCTTAAAAATCTAACAAGGGAAATCGTATTGTTCTGCGGAATATTAAAACTGGTTAACGGCAGTAAAATTAAATTCCCACCCCAAAATAATTTTAGTCGCCAACTCCTACTGTTTTTTTCACTCCAAAATCTGAGCAACGGAACCAAAAGCACAAAATAAATAGGCAAAATAGGAATCATAAAGCGTTCCTCTTTATGAGGAACTAGTGAATGAGAAAAAAGAAACACACCTAAAAATAAAACTGCCGGAAGGTGCACCCGATACTCAGATCGCCAAGAGAAACCACGATATCGACCTATTAAGGAAGGGGGAAAGGACAATCCAATCAAAAGGAGACTAAAGGTATAGAAGGGTGTGACACCAAACGTATTAGAATAATTTAAATTGTACTTCAGATAGGTCACTAAAGATCCGTGGAAGGTTCCAATCAGCCAGCTATCAATCCCACCACTCACCAAAAAAGCTAGCAAAGAGATCCCTATTAAAAGCCAATAATCCTTAACCCTATTTTTGAGCGCCACTAATATTAGAATCGAAAAAAAACAGATTCCAGACTGAAAACGAAACATAGCCGCTATCGCCACTGAAATCACCGCCACGATTAAGCCATTAGGTATATTGTAATTCCAATACCGATAGGCCCCCCAACAACTCAGCATTATAAACGGAGCTGAAAGAGACTCAATTAGAGGTCGTGTAAAAATTAAAGGACATAAAAAATAAAATCCCAAAAGACATAAAAAGGTCTCTTTCTCAAATTCGCCCGTTTTACCTCTAACCAAATCGGTACCCAAAAAGGAAAATACACTAAAATTAAAAAGGCCTATAAGAACCAAAACAAATCGCAATTGATTTGTAGGGTCCTCAATGCCTAGATAAAAGCCCAGCTTAGTAAAAATCAGCAGAACTAGGGGAACAAAAGGACTTCGAATGTCTTTCTCTAAAATTGCATTTTCAAAGGTTACCGATTGTGCCGGAATAATTCTCGCAATGATGCAGGCGTAATCATCAATAGCAATAATCCCAATATTGATAAGTGCGGTGACTGAAAAAAGCCCCAGTCCCACACTCCATGCTAATTTAGATTTCTTAGAAAAAAATAGATTCGCAGAGGTTTTTTTGAAAATCGAAAATTTAACCATGCCCGCCCATTAGGAATGGCTGGCCATCGTCAACCTTAACCACATCTCGAATACTTTCAAAATATTCGAAGGCATGACCTTTTAATTCATCAATATTTT
>JABMMY010000067.1 GCA_013205415.1 Deltaproteobacteria bacterium | reverse complement strand
TTTTTTTTTTGATTTGGTCTGTGGGGCCCACCCCCTTTGCTATTTAATCCTTTAAACACCTTATCGGCCTTATCATGATAAAATACACAGAATCTTTGTCAGGAGACTCATGAACTTCGCTATCACCTTAAAACGCCTGAGTTATATTTTTTATGCTTTTTTGGCAGTTTATTTTTTTGCCTATACCTATCTGTTTATTACCGGAGGGCTCTTCTACTTTGGAGAGGCTGTGAGCTATGAGGGGCTCCTGCGAATTTTGCAGAGTTTAAAATATGCCACATTGCCTAATGAAATTCCTCTTTCACTCACCCCTTATACGCCCCTTTTTTTAAGCCCTTTAGTCCTGCTGGGTAGATTATTGGGCCTTACCCAAGTGGCCGAGGTTTCTATTTTAGTTAGAAGCTATCATTGGCTTTTGCTCATGGGTCTATTTCTTTTTATTAATTTAATTCGAAAACGTTTTTTCTCAGAAGATAGTTCGGGAGCCTCTTTTTTCTGGATGGCTGTCACCGTATTTTTTTATAGCCCCACGATGGAGATGGCACTGCGGCCCGACACCCTCTCTTTTTTCTGTGAGGCCATTGGCGTTTTCTATATTTTTAAATTTCTTCGTTTTCCAAAATCTAAGTATCTAATATTAGCCAGCCTATTCTGTGGCTTTGCGATGGCCATTAAGGCTAATACGATCGGTGCCATTGCCGGTATTTCAGTTTATTTTCTAGTGAGTGGTGAATTTAAAAATGGGTTAAAATATTTTCTGGGGGTTTCACTTTCTGGTCTGTCGCTTTTAATATTGCAATATGGATTATTGGGCGATGTTCTTTTACTTAATATTTTTCAGTCGATTCAGAGTGTGATTCTACCGTGGCATAGTGCAGTTGAAGTCTATATGAAGCTTTTCGATCTATTTTTATTCCCACTTTCTTTCTATCTTTTTTTAGTTGTTTTCGGTCTGAGTCATTTTACACAGCGAAAGGAAAGGCTTCTTTTAAGTTTTATTTTACTAGGTTCCTCTATTTTTGCCTTTGTAGGACAGTTAAAATGGGGTGCTTTCCATAACTATTTTTTAAGCACCCTTTATCTGGGCCTCATTCCCGCCTCCGTGGGCTTTTTTTCTCTGACTAAAAACAAAAATGCTTTACAGGTGACGGGTGTCTTTATATTTCAATTTTTATTTATTGCTTTGCTTTGCATTCGAGGCACCTCCGTCCCCATAAAAATACTGGCAGACAGACCCTATTTTACCGAGGTCAAAAAACTGAGAACGGTAATTTCAGAAAAGATACCCCAAGGGTTTATTTATACTAATGATGAGCAACTCCACCTTGCCTTAGTCGATAAAATGGCAATAGGCGTGCTATCGGAAGAGTTGCTAGAGGTGACACCCAAACTTCAGGCTTATATTCCTAAGCTTCAAAACAGGTTTCAAACTACACACAGACACGCCGCCTTTGTCTTTCTTTGCGAAGCTTTTAATAAAGGCCCGGTTTCTAGTGCACTGCTGGGCTCTGTCTCTTTAGTAAATTTACAAAAAATTCAGACGGGTAGGTATTGTCTCTTTTATTAAATTGGGACTCCCCGAACAGCTATCCATTCCTCTAACAAGCATCTTTTAAATTAAATCGTAGCGAGGCATTTCCAATTTCTATCGTATCGCCGTCAAGAAGCTCTACGGGACCCAGGAATTTTCTGCGGTTAACCAGCGTATTCTCGCCATCTTTTGAGACGGCTTCGGCCCAGAGGCCGGTTTTTTTACGGAAAATTCTTAAATGTTGGGGGCTCACGCTCTGTTTATTTTGAGGATCTGTCAGTGGGAAATGGCAACTCGCTGCACTGCCAATAATCGTTTCATCCGAGTAAAGAAAAAATTCCTTCTCCTCCTTTTCAACTCCGATAGCAATTCTACCCACGCGTAGAGGCACGCGACATTTTTTGCAATAACCTGCTTGAGAACCGGGGTCTGCCATTCCACAGTACTCACAAAAGGTGCAGGCCGAGGGATAAAGAGTCTTAGGTAGTACAGAAAGTTCGACGGGAGTAATGGCATTTTTATTCTTAAAGGGCCAGATTCCTGTTTTGGTAAGTTTTTTTAGTTCATCTCTAACCTGTCTGGCTCGTTGAAATCTTTGCGTGGGATCTGTCTCTAAACATTTAATAATAATTTTACATAACCGGGGATCCCGGTGGCTAGTATTAATAAGCTTAGCATTGCCAAGTTGAGGAGTCTCTCCCATAGCAATTTCATACAGCAAGGCCCCTAAGCTATAAACATCTCCTGAGGGTAGAAATCTTTGTCCGGTCGCTTTAAATTCTGGAGGGGTATAGCCCTCAGATTCAAAAATCAAAGGCTTAGTATCTGACTGTTGATAAAGGGTGCCAAAATCGATGAGTCTCACTCTAGAGCTAATCCCATCTAGCATTACATTTTGGGGTTTGAGATCTCGGTAAATATACCCGTGCTGGTGAAGAACCTCTAAGGCATCGGCAACTTCAATGCCCAAATAGACCAGTAGGCCGTCTTCTACCTTTCCATTAGCCGCTTTATATTCATCAATGGCTTTTGATAACTCTTTGCCATTGATAAAATCCATTACTAAATAAAATGATCTATTTCTTTCGAAGTATTCATAGCCTCTTGGAAAAGCAGGGTGTTTTATTTTTCTTAAAAACTTGGCCTCTCTTTTAAAACTTTTTAAAAGCTGATCTTTAAACTGATCATAGGCAGTTTGATCTAACATCTGTTTTATTAAAACCGTTTTTTTATCACTTAGCCGAGTGGCTCGAAAGGTAGCACCAAAGCCACTGCGTGCAATAGCCTCTTCTATGAGATAGGTATGTTTTGATTTGATTCGCTCGCCGGGAGAGAGAAGGCCCTCTTTAGCATCTTTAATATTATCAAAGGAGGTTTGTCGTAGTTTACGGGCTACTTGGACCTGACTTAAGGTTTCACCGCAGACATCGCAGAACAGTGCCCCCGCAACAATTTTAGATTTGCATGAGGGACAGTGCTGCAATTTTCTTCTCCTTAAAAAACTATTTCAGAGATTACTTCATTAAAAGGCGAGTCTTTTTTGACTCATCTTTAATGGTAGCTAAATCATCGGCCACAGATTTACCTTGGCTGAGATCGGTAGCTAATCGAGTTAAAGCTCGCGTGACATTTGTTTGTCCTAAATTAGATGCAATTTTGGTGGTGTTAGCAATAAGTCTTGTAGCCTTATCTTTATCACCCGATTCCAAACTGGCTTGGATCTGCTCTCCGTTCAGGTGAACCTGTAGCACTTGAATCCCTTTAAAAACATCGGGATCTACTTGGCTTAAATCGGCCTCACGCTCGGTAGTTTTAATTTTTACAATGACCGTTTCAGAAGATTTCTGGTCATATATCGCTGTGAGCGAAAATAATGGTATTTCCGCTCCAGCGATCCCCGACCCCTGAGAATTAGTTTGTACAATAAAAGATGTCATGTCTTTGGTCATCGACCCAGTAGGAAGTTCAAAACCTTTTGCATTTCCGGGAATGTCATAAATTACAATTTCAGGTGCGATCTTAGCGATACGCATAACCCTGCTACTTAAGTCTGAGAACTTAAGAACTAAATTTCCAACGACAGAAGATTGAAGTTTTGCAATTTCAGCTTGAAGACCCTCTTTAAATTTTTCAAGGTTATTAGCATGATAAAAAGAACCACGACCTAAATCTGAAATTTTACTAATGAAATTAGAATCGTAATCATCAGCGGAACCGATACCTACACCTGTTAAGGTGATGTGCTCTTGACGGCGAACAATATCTTCATACTTTTTAGTTTCTTCAATACGATACCCTTGATCATCGGTAGGAAAGCCATCGGTAAGAAGAATCACATGATTCACCCGTTTTACCCTGTCCTGGTCTGAACGTTTTTCAAAAACTTGATAGGCCGTCTTCAGTCCTGCCTCTAAATTCGTTACGCCAGAGGGAGAGGCCAATTCTTTAATTTTCTCCTGCATAGTGGTTCTGTTTTCGGCAAGCGAAGCGAGAGGAAAAATTTCTTTGGAGCTAGTATGAAATAAAACTACACCGACGCGGTCGTCATCCTGAAGTGAACTTAAAATTTCCGATACCGCACTTTTAACGGTCGACCATTTGTCGCCCCCCATGCTGCTTGAGGCATCGATTAAAAAAACCACATTCGTAGGGATGCGTGCCATTTTAGATTCGGGAGATAGTTCTATAAGAGTCGTCGTACTATAATCACCTGTGATGGGCCGTAAGTCGGAACCATTCTTCGTCGTAATTTTCACTACCCTACTCCTTGTTTGATCGCAGAAAGTACTATTAAGATAAAAGACACTTTCACGGTAAAAAGAGACCTCATTACCGTCTCTCGCCCTTCTCCCTTCTGCAATCAATATGCCTTCTAATCCCCCATAAAAAAGGTTCAGCCAACGCTAAAAATGGGGTAAAAATGGGGGACGGAGGTGGGCAAGTAACGCTCTTTAGATAGCCTATAGTTACATAACTTCAAATAGTTACAGAA
>JABMMY010000066.1 GCA_013205415.1 Deltaproteobacteria bacterium | reverse complement strand
CTTTTTTGCAATATTTAGAGATTGCCACCAGTCGAGCCATTCTTTTTTTAAATTTTCAGATGAAATCGTCATGATGGATTTTTAAAAAGGGGTAAAAAACCTTAGGAAATTAATTGAGTGAGTTGAGTCTTAAAAATTAAAACCCATTCCCACTCTAAATTCTTTAGTGCCGTTATCTTTAACAAAAACATTGGAATAGTTAAGTGAGAGGCGATCAATATATTCTCCGATACGAATCATAATTCCCCCAGAGAGAACGGGTGAAATTCCTCCTTGACCATGCCAGTTTTGAAGGCCGCCACCGGCCTCAATGGTAACGATTGGAAAAATAGGAAGCATTAAGTAGGCTTCGTAGTCGGAGATAAAGAATTTGCTATCGGCCGCTCTTTTTGCGGAGAAAATACTGATGTCTCCTCTCAAGGCGACTACACCGAAATCGACTATCGGTGTCCAGCCAATTTCTGGCGAGGTGCTACTTTCAAAAAGCTTAGGGGTCGTTCTTAAAAACCCAATTTTAAAGTTAGTTAGTTTAATGGGATTTAAAAGTCCATAGGAGCTGCCACTATAAAGTAGGGCTAGAAAAACAAGGCTTAATCGCGACCAAAGTTGAGGTTTCATAAGGGCTCCTTTTAAGGTTCTATCATTATAAAACAGTTTAGCTTTAAAGCGGGTCATGAAAATTTTAAGAGACTAAAATGGGGACGGAGGTCGAGGTGGACTAAAATGGGGACGGAGGTCGAGGTGGTAGCGGGGTTTGGGAGGTAGTTTTAAGAGGGGTGTCTAAGCGAGCCCTTCAAATAGGGCCCTGTTTTTAGTGGTGCGAAGCGTCGTGATTATCTAAAGCAGATTGGGGGAGCGGTAATATTGGGGAGTGGCATGAAAAGGATGAAAATTAGATTGTCGGAGTCTAAAAACTAAACTATTTATTCTAAAGGCCTATTTCCAAAAGGGAATAGGAAGTTTGTAAATTATGGCTCGGCCCTGTGCGACTGACATTTGCAAATCCCGTCAGGTCCGGAAGGAAGCAGCGGTAGCACGATGATTTGTGCGTCACAGGTCACCCGAGCCTTCTTTTTTTTCTATGGCATATTTAGCAATTGCACGAAAGTGGCGCCCTTACTGTTTTGAAGATCTAGTTGGGCAGGGCCATGTGGTTCAAACTTTAAAAAATGCGATTCGTTTGAATCGAGTTTCTCACGCCTATCTTTTTAGTGGCGCTCGTGGAACTGGGAAAACCTCAGTTGCTAGAATCTTTGCGAAGGCTCTTCGTTGTCCTTATGTCAAAGACTCCATTCCCTGCAATACCTGCAATGAGTGTGTGGCTATTGCGGAAAGTCGTTCTATTGATGTGGTGGAGATTGATGGGGCTTCCAATAACGGTGTGGAATCGGTAAGGGGCATTCGAGATAACGTGGCCTATGGAGCGGCTACAGGCACCTATAAAATTTATATTATCGACGAAGTTCACATGCTTTCGTTAAGTGCTTTCAATGCACTTTTAAAAACCTTAGAAGAGCCCCCTCCACATGTCATTTTTTTATTAGCGACCACAGAGGTGCAAAAAATTCCGCTTACCGTTTTAGGCCGGTGTCAGAGATTTGAATTCCGTAGGCTGACCAGCAATGAAATTACTGGGCGTGTTCAAAAAATTCTTGAAACAGAAGGGCTTGTAATTTCTGAGAGTGGCTTACGCCTCATTGCAAGTCATAGTGATGGAAGCTTAAGAGATGCACTTTCTTTATTAGACCAGGTGCTCTCCTATTTTGGAACGCAGTCGGAAAAAACAACGAACGATAAAATTATCTTCAACGATAAACAGGTAGTAGAGG
Organism: Deltaproteobacteria bacterium; assembly: GCA_013205415.1. Taxonomy (GTDB): domain Bacteria; phylum Bdellovibrionota; class FAC87; order UBA2466; family UBA2466; genus UBA2466. The sequence goes on along the minus strand of JABMMY010000066.1, from coordinate 1,048 downwards.
CATTGGGAATTAGCCAAACTAATATTATTTCAGATTTCTGGAAATTTATTATCCACAAAGATATTAAAAATTTATTGGCTCTTATTTCAGAGGCCTATTTATCGGGAGTTGATTTAAAACACTTTTCCGAAAGATGTTTAGAGGAGCTGCGACTTTTGTATCTTATTCAGGCGGCTAAAGAATCTAAAGAGCCTTTAACGCCAGAGACCTTAGATATTGCTTCGATTCACTTCACAGAGTTAAGTTCTTTAACCCAGTCCTGTTCACTAGTTCAGTTAGAGCGAATGTCTCAAATTCTTTCAAAAACAATTAGTCAAATCGCGTGGAGTAGTTTGCCTAGATTTGTCATTGAAGTGGCAGCGGTACGAATGACAAAATTAGAGGAGCTAGATCAATTTGAGCAATCTTCTCCAGATAGTGAATCTTCTAGTCGACAGATGACAGAGGATGGCAGTGCTACGGAATCAGAATCGGAAGCTGAAGAGATTGTGGTAGTTAAAACTCCAATCAAAGTTATTTCTCAACCAGAAACGATTCTGCAAAAAAAAGAGGAATCCCCCTTGCCGACGAAAGAGGTTTCTTCACCCAGAGATCTTAGTGAATCGACTCCAGAAAGTGAGTGGCGGTCTTTTGTGGATTTTGTGATGAAGAAGCGTCCGCTTTTAGGGGCCCTATTGAATCATGCCACATTTAATTTAGAAAATATTCAGGACGGGAAAAACGTGGTTTTAGGTTTTAGCGAGGGTAGTTTTTATGAAAAGCAGGCGGGAGATTCTAAAAACATTCAGGATATGACCACCTTTTTGAAACTATTTTTTGGTGCGCAGTCCTCGGTAAAGTTCTCGAATACAGAAAATAATGCCAAACAAAGTTTAGAAAAAAGCCGTCAAGTTGAGGTGGCTGGTTTGCGTAAGGATGCTTTAGAGCATCCCGCAGTTTCTCAAGCGAAAGAAATTTTTGGTGCAGAGATTGTAGATGTGAAGGTGGAGGTCTAAAGACCTCTCCCGTAACCTAAAGTGTTAAGATTTTTCAAAAGCCTTGACCAGAG
>JABMMY010000005.1 GCA_013205415.1 Deltaproteobacteria bacterium | reverse complement strand
TCGCAAACGTTTTAAGCTCCTCTTCTACCCCGTTGCTTAAATAAATTCCAAGGTCCACCGTTTGTTCCTTAATTAATTTGTCGGTGTCATAGGAATAAATATAAAGAGCTCCCTGTAGATCCTTAGATGCCACTTTTTTTAGGTAGCGATCGGGGGGACTAGGAAGAAGAAAATGTTCGGCGCAATGGTTAGTTTCAAGATTGTAAAGTCTTTTTAAGGCCTGATCGATTTGTGTTAGGGCAAGCATCGCCACCTCTTCACTGCTTAAACTTTAAATTACTTTTATGGGCCGTGGTGATTCCTTTTTCATTTAATACACTGCGAATTCTCTCGCTTCCCGTCACAATCCAACGCTCGTATAATCGCAAAACATCTTTATTCGATTGCAATCCACTGCGCTCGCTCATTTCTCCAAGTACATTTGAAAACGACTGAAATTTATTGGCAAGCTCACCAAAGGTCTCTTTGGTTTCAGTTTTATCCGACATCACCGAGAGGTTGTAATAGGCCGATCCTCCCATTCCAAAATAGAAACTGAGGTCGACTACTTTTCTGCGAAGACTATCTGAAAAATAGCCACTTACTAAAAGACAGACATCTCCTAAGCGCTGTAATACAAGTTTTTGTTCTTCAGGCTTGGCTTGTAGATATTGAATATAAAGATCGGTTAAAAAATTATCTGCCAATTTTCCATTGGGCCCTACGGCAAAAAAGGTATGAGATTCAATATGGCGTGATAATAAAGAGGCAAGATAAAGGGTGGATGTTTCAAGTGCCGAAAGGCGATGTTTTTCCATCACCACCTTCAACTCATCGGCAAAGTAATTTCTAACATCTACTAAGGTTGCTGGTTTCACCCGATCCATAAATTCTCCTTTTTCTACAAGAGAGAGAGTTATGTTTCCGAAGCCTTCAGCAAATTTACTGTCGTTACAGGGTGGGGTTCAAAGATGCCTATCGAGATGAAAACTACCGCTTCACACTACTATTTTAACATTTTTACAGTCGACACCCTAATTTATCGGTTTTTTCGCTCATTTACTGTGGCTAACTATTTTACAGTTGGCTAACCCTCCGAAATAACGAAGTTTAATTACGGAGCTAGTGCCCCGAAATGACTCGTGCGAAGATGCCTAGCGTGAAAATTTTTATTTATTTTATTCCCCTTTTTTTCCTCCTGCCCCAGTATATTTTTAGCGCAGAACCTTTAGGAATTTCAAAAAGTAGGATCATCACCACAAGTCCAGCATTAACTGAGTTACTTTTTGAATTGGGATATGGGAATCATCTGGTGGCCGCAAGTCATTACAGTGATTATCCTGAAAAGGCGAAATCACTTCCAAGAATTGGAACCCTATTTTCCCCTGGCCTAGAAAAAACGCTCTCATTTTTACCCGATTGGGTGTTGATCGATTCTGAAGCCACACCCACTCACTTTACCCGCCAGTTAGCAAAGCTTCAATTTCGCTATTTAGAGATCTCTATCCACTCAGTTTCAGATCTATTTAAAGAGGCGGAGAAAATACTTCACTTAGTGTTTAATCAAACTCAATTCAATACGCTTGATTCGCTGAAAATAGAATTTGATAATCACAAAAAAAGGAATCGCCCATTCAGATTTATCGCTCTAGCATGGCCCTCCCCTATAACTTTAATTGGAGGCCATACTTTTTTGTCGGATCTTCTCACCCAATTGGGCGGCAAAAATATGTTACCTAAGAGCCTTACCACACCCTATCCGCAGATTGCGATTGAGTGGATTCTTAAAAATTCACCCGATTATTTATTTATTTTAGGTGATTCCATTGAGCAAAAGGAAGAGACCCAGAAACTTTCCAAAATATGGTGGCCCCATAAAAACGTAAAGGTCATTCTTTTACCGTCGGATCGGTTTGCACGAACCACTTTTGGTGCTATTACAAATTTACCCATTCTTTTAGAAAAAGAACTATGACGACAAAATCTAAACTTTTTCTCTGTGGATTATTTACCATTCTCATTCTTTTCGGTTTGCCATGGTTAGGTGGAGAGCCCATTTCTTTTTCAGCACTCTGGAGCCAGTCTCCCACATTGGATATTGACCATCGCATTCTCTGGTCGCTAAGAATCCCTAGGCTTTTATTTGTGGTAGCGGTCGGGGGTTCACTTGCCATGTTAGGCGCGAGCTACCAAATTCTTTTTAATAATACGCTTGCAGAGCCCTATATTTTAGGAATTTCAAGTGCCGTTACTCTGGGAATTGTAGTCGCAGAAACATTCTTGCATCTTCCCAATACCTCCCTTGGGGCTTTAAGTATCGGTTTGTGTTTTTCTTTATTAGTTACCTTGTTATTAATTCTTAGTTACAGCTGGAGAACTGGCAGGGAGTTAGAGAGAATTGTTTTGTTTGGCATGGGATTAAATTTTATTTTTTCATCGGCGCTTTTTCTGCTTTTATCCTATCGTTCACAGACGACTGGAGGAGGATCGCTTCGGTGGCTTTTTGGAAACATCCCTTGGCTTAGTTTGAACGAATCACTTTTATTTTTATTACTCACACTTCCCCTCTGCGCTGGACTGTGGGTGATGGGAAGATATTTAGATGGGCTCAGTTTAGGGGATACTGTGGCTAGAACTCTTGGTTTTTCGCCAACCAAGGTAAGATGCTTTCTTTTGTTTGTAACCTCACTTCATTTAACCTTAATCACCTCGCTTACCGGCTCCATTGGTTTTCTTGGGTTGGTGGTTCCGCATTGTATTCGCCTTGTGTTTAGACCCGCCTCGACTCGTTTACTTTTTGTAGCTTCGTTTATAGGCGGCGCCCTATTTTTAGGCATCGCCGATTCACTATCAAGAGCTTTACTTCCTCCCTTGGAATTTCCCATTGGAATCATTACCACACTATTGGGTGGGCCCCTTTTTCTTTACCTATTATGGAAAAAATAAAACCTACATTTTTCTTGGAGGCGAATAATATTCTTTTGGGTTACCAAAAAAATAGTCCAATCTCAGAAACTCCATTTTCTTTTCAATTGCCCCAAGGGGCTGTGACGGCATTGGTGGGCCCTAATGGTTCGGGAAAATCAACACTTCTTAAGGCACTCATTGGCGAGAACTCACCTATCGAGGGTCAATTGGTTTGTTACGGTATCGACCTTAAAAAAATGTCTCCGAGAGATCTTTCGAATGTCATTTCTATAGTGCCACAGGAGCATACGTTTCCACCGGGGCTTAAGGTTAAAAATTTTTTGGAGCTAGCCTTTTTATCTCGGACCGGTCTTTTTAAACCCCTGCCCTCTATAAGTTCCGATAAATTCAGACCCTTTTTAGAGGAGCTAGATTTGCTACCGCTCATTTCAAAGGTTTTACAACAATTAAGCTCGGGAGAGAGGCAACGTGTTTTTTTAGCTCGAGCTCTTCTTCAGCGGCCACAATTAATTCTTCTGGATGAACCGACCAATCATCTAGATCCCAGGGCCTCCTCAAATTTCTGGCAATCCTTAATCTCTTATCGCGCCATCCAGCCCATAGATATTTTAATGAGCACCCATGATTTGGGCTTTGTAAAAGATTCCTCCGATTGGGTGTTAGCCCTAGATCAAGGACGGTTATTTTTCTCGGGGCCTACAGATCTTTTTTTCAAAGATAAAATGAATGAGACACTATTCTCCTGAAAGTAGTTCGCTACGCTAGGCCATTAGAGATGGGAAATATTTTCACCGACCCGGATTTATTCTTTCAGATTATCCCTATTTAAGAAATTGGTTTGATTCCATACCCATTTTCTAGGAACTTGAATGTTCTTGTAGGCCTCAGATAGATTAGTCACCACCGCGGACCACTTGACTTCGATTGCCCAGCGGTCTTTCAGATAGAAATCTACCTCTCCTTTATTTGATTGGTAATAGCCAAAGCGATTGTAGTTTCGGGCGAGAAATTCGTGGGCTACCATTTCGGCTAGTGCGGGCTCATATTCATGTGGCTGTATTTCAGCTCCCCAGTCCAAGGCCATCCAATAGAGAAGCGGGTCGGTGAAATAAAACTTTTTTTCTTTCTTGAATCTGAGTGCTCCCGTATTCGAATCTAAAGCATAGAGTGTTCGCAGTGCATAACAGTCCTCGAGAGTTTGTAAATAAGATAGCACCGTGTGGTGTGAGGCAATTTGAGTTCTTGTTGCTAACTTCTGTAGACTCAGGGGTGTGCCCATTGTTTTACAAAGTTGTAATAAAACTTCGCGTAGGTAGCTCTCTTGTTTACCCAATTTTGTGAAGTCACCAATCAACCAATTTCGATAAGTATTCCAAGCTTCCGTAGGAGGTAAACCTTCCTTACCGCTCTCTGCTACAGCAAGAGGAAAGCCTCCGATTTTAAAATATTTTTTCAGGGTCTCTAATGGTGAGTTTTCAATCCACCCTGCTTGCTCTCGCATTTGAGTAAACTCATCAAGTCCCATTGGAAGCAGAGTGAGTTCATTGGCCTTTGAAATCCTCCCAGGCATTCTTTCTCCTCCACGACGGAGATCATGAGCATTAGAGCCAGTTAATACCAAGCCGTGGAGTTTCCCACTATCCCAGGCATGTTTTACTGCCCGTGCCCATTCGCTTACAAAAGTAATTTCATCTAAAAAGATCCATTTTTTTTTCTGAACGTCGGATAAAATCTGGGCCAAATCCAGATGGTCCCTCACGTTTTCACAACTTAAGTAGTAACAATCCTTGGCGTGCGTTTTTGAGTGTTCGAAAAGGAGTGACTTGAGCCAGCTGGTTTTCCCCACTTGCCGAGGACCACGCAAAACATAAAGCCCCTTTTTCCAGGAAAAAGTGGGGAAAGCACGTTGGAAAGGCATCTCTTTTAATTTAACTAAATGAGCATCTGAGCGCTCCCAACCCTCGATTTCCCAAAAATTATCCATGGCTTAATAGTATTGCCTGAATTTGGGTAATGCAATACCTAAAATTGGGCAATATCAGTCTTTCGCCAATGCTCGTTCGCCGATATTGGGGAATGCCTTTCATCTGAATTGAGTCGTGAGGTTGAGGATTCGCTCGCAATTCAAGGATTTTGAAGGTGATTTGGCGCTTCTGTTTTGCGGGCAAGGAGTCTATGAACTTGTTTGCCCACTTGGTGAGTTCAATCTTTAGCATTCAACCATTGAGCGAGTTTCTTTTCGCTTTCCTCCTGGCCAATCGTTCCCTCTTTCATTGCCAGTTCTGCTTGGTTAGCCCACCAAGAGTCCTCCGAAATTATTTTTGGCGTCGCTCGCCGACATTGTATTTTTTTTTGTTTTCGCACTCATAGGCACCCCTATATTGGACAACTTAGTCAATCTTTTTATTGCTACGCATAAAACTCGGCCAGAAAAAATATCACATGGGCACCGGGGGCATCCGGCACTCAGAGATCTTTTTTGAAAGTTTCTTCCTTTTTACTAAATAATTACCTTTTTTTAGTATTGCGTAAAGGTTAACTCGGATGCTGTGGTTGGAATTTGAACTTTAGGATTTGGATTTTCTTCTATCGTAGTGACCCCTTTATTGAGCTCTCTTTTTTGGAACGGTGTTAGATCATTAATTGTTAAAATTGTTTCCCCAGCTTTTAGCTTATTAGATCTAATTTTTTCTGCCGTATTTACAAAGGATGAAGAGACTGCAGAAATAGCCTCCATGTTTCTCGCCGCTATTTCCAATTGGCGATTGTAAGATTCAATCTGTTGTTTAGTAGTAACCATTTTAATCTGAGTGGAATCTTTAGACTCCTCTGGTGAATCTGAACCCACAGATAATGCTGTGGCAACTTGCCTATCAGAAATTTGAATCCCTTCCGGATGATTCATCTCCCTTGCATTTGAAAGTGGATTAGAAAGTTGTTCAATCGTCGCGCGATAGGCCCATTCGTCATAACCCTCTTTGTTAGGATCTCCACTCACCAATTTATCTCCTTCAAATTCGGGATTGATGACCGAGTTATCAACCTTTTTAATGGCCTCGGCTCTAGCCACTCTATCTTCTAAGCTGAGCCCCTCCGTGTCTACATCAAGTGCCGCTTGATTTAAGATTTTTTCGTAAGCCGACCCTGAATTTTCCTTTTTTTCAACCTCCGTTTTATATTTTTGGGCATCAACATCTAAATTGGTGATCACCTCAATCCCTTTTTTCGCAGTTTGGATTCCTGCCCACATCGCGGTCGCAGCATTGGCCATAGCCCTTGTGATATTTACGGCAATGGCTCGTAAGGCCTCAGGGGGTGGCGCCACATCCTCGCCGTCTTTGGGAGCGTTAGGGCCTAAAGTATTTCTTAAGGCCTGATCTGCCGAGCGCTCTCCGAGCTCACCGGCTACTTTAGTGGCCTCTTCGTTCAATTCATATTTCCGGAGCCCTGCAAGATTAAGACGGCCATGATCATCTAAAGGTCTCTCACCCGCTTTGAAAGCTACATTCCAAATACGATAGGAGGTTTCAGAGATTTTTGCTTTAGCACCTTCCCATAGCTGATAAATTTTTCTTTCTAAAGGAGAGGAATCGGATTCTTTACCATGTTCCGAAGCATTTCGATCTAACCATGTTTTGCAATTTTCTCCATCGGGCTTTCCTGAACCGTTACCTTCCAAACAAAGAGCATCATTATTGGTGTGATAAGTAATACTCGATAAACTACTGATCTTGTCATCAGCATTATAAGATCCATTTTTTGCCTCGTCTGAAGTTGAGGCGACGGAGGTCTCCACATTGGTATTAGCCATCTGCACAAGATCGGTAAGTTCCTTTTTGGCTTTCTTCTCCGCCTCTTCGGGCTCTAGTCCAGTGACCTTAACAGGAGAATTCTCGCCTTGAGATGACTCTGAAGAATTGGAGTTGCTGCTCACTATAAAAGAGGCACTATCGGTGGAGTTCACCGGTAATGAATTTGAAGAGGATTCATTATTTGTATTTGGCGTATTTATTTCGGAGGATATCGATTCGGGTATCAC
>JABMMY010000065.1 GCA_013205415.1 Deltaproteobacteria bacterium | reverse complement strand
TGGGATACACCATGGTTTATGGTGTGCTACAGTTTATTAATTTTGCCCACAGTGATATTTTTATGTTGGGGGCCTTCTCAGGCTTTTATCTTGCTAAATGGTTGACGCCTATAGTTCCGAACCCATTAATACTTCTTTTAGCGACGATTTTAGGGAGCATGGTCTTTTGTGTCACTGTAGGACTTACTATAGAACGCATCGCTTATCGTCCGCTGAGATCTGCGCCGAGAATCAATGTGCTAATTACGGCTATTGGAGTCTCTCTTTTTTTAGAGAACCTAGGGCAGATCATTTTTGGTGCAGACCCGCAGGTGTTTCCAGCTCTAATTGCCACAAAGTCTATTTTAAATACAGGGGGATTAGTTTTAAATAATATTCAAGTCCTAGTGGTTTTAGTTTCCTTAGTTTTAATGGTGGTTCTGCACTGGATCGTTCATCACACTAAACTTGGAACGGCTATGCGAGCGGTCAGCTTTGATATTGAGGTGGCAAATTTAATGGGAATTCCTACCGATACGATCATTATTTTTACCTTTACCATTGGCTCCGCTTTAGCAGGTGCAGCGGCTATTCTTTATGGTTTGTCCTATCCTAAAATAGAACCTTTACTAGGAACCATGATCGGTTTGAAGGCCTTTGTTGCCGCGGTATTTGGGGGTATTGGAAATATTATGGGCGCTGCTGTGGGAGGCATTGTTTTGGGTTTAGCAGAATCATTTACCGTTTATTATATCTCCTCCTCTTTTCGTGATGCCATTGCTTTTGGAATTTTAATTTTAATTCTTCTTTTTAAGCCCGCAGGTCTTTTTGGAACTTTTCGCAGAGAGAAGGTATGAAGATTTTTAAAAAAAGTATGCTACCGATCGTTGCACTCGCACTCTTTGGATTAAATTATCTCTTGGAAGATAATGTGGATGGCTATGTTTTAAGAGTTATTATCAATTGTGGAATTGGAATGATCTTAGCGATGAGTTTAAATCTCATCAATGGGTGTGCGGGACAATTTTCTCTGGGACACGCCGGATTTATGGGAGTGGGGGCTTATGTGAGCGCGCTTATCACTACGGTGCTCACGCTTTCTCCTTTTTTCAAGACAGATCTAGGAGTGGGCTGTGCTATTTTAACCGGTGGAATCGCCGCAGCTATTGCAGGTTATTTAGTAGGACTACCCTCCTTGAGGTTGCGAGGAGATTATCTTGCTATTGTGACATTGGGATTTGGTGAGATCATTCGTATTTGCTTTTTAAACTTTGAACAGGTGGGGGGCGCTAGAGGGCTTCCCGGAATTCCGAGAGTGGCGAATTTCTTTTGGGTCTACCTTTGGGTAGTAGTTACCTTTGTCGCGCTACTAAGACTTTTACGCTCTAGTTATGGTCGAGCCATTTTATCGGTTAGAGAAAATGAAATTGCAGCAGAATCTATGGGTATTAATATTGCTCATTATAAGATTGTCGCCTTTGCTATTAGTTCTTTTTTTGCGGGTATTGCAGGTGGACTTTTTGCCCACTTTCAAAGTTTTATCGATCCCAATTCCTTTGTATTTAATAAGTCGGTAGAGGTTGTAATTATGGTGGTGATTGGAGGGATGGGAAGTCTGTCTGGCGCCATGTTGGGTGGGATTATTGTAACCTTACTTCCAGAACTTCTTCGTGCTTTTGATAACTATCGAATGGTTATTTTCCCTCTTATCTTAATTATTTTAATGTTGGTACGTCCTCGTGGAATTTTTGGGCATAAAGAGATTTGGGAATTTTTTCGTAAGAAGGCCTCTTCGTGACAAATATTTCTTCCGATAATACCAACGGTGATTTTAAAGTTGAGTCTCTGTCTATTGCTTTTGGCGGACTCAAAGCTGTTAATCGGTTTACTTTAAGTTTACAACCGATGGAGCTTCAGGGATTGATTGGGCCCAATGGGGCTGGCAAAACAACTATTTTTAACCTGATTACTGGAGTGTATCTTCCAGATTCGGGCTCGATGACCTTAAATGGAAAATCTCTTTTAGGATTTAAGCCCCATCAAATTGCCAAGGCCGGAATTGCCAGGACCTTTCAAAATATTAGGCTCTTTTCGGAAATGACGGTTATAGAGAATGTCATGGTTTCCTATCACATGCGAGTGGAGTATCGGTATGTGGATGTTCTCTTAAGAACGGCACGTTATTACCGTATCGAAAAGGAGTTTAGAGAGAGAGCCTATGCTCTGCTCAAGGTCATGGGACTTGAAAATCGTAAAAATGATAAGGCTAAGAGTTTGCCTTATGGAGATCAAAGACGATTGGAAATTGCTAGGGCGTTAGCGACAAATCCTAAGGTATTATTACTCGACGAACCGGCTGCGGGTTTGAATACACAAGAAAAAGCGGCTCTAATGGGAACGATTGCTGAAATTAGAAATAAATTTAAGACCGCGGTTCTTTTAATTGAGCATGACATGAAACTTGTGATGGGAATTTGTGAGAAGATTACCGTTTTAGATCATGGTGAGATTATTGCGAGCGGCACTCCTCGAGAAATTCAGAATAATCCTAAAGTGATTGAAGCTTACTTGGGTGTGGGATGATTTTATCGATTAAAAACTTATCTGTAAATTATGGTTTGATTCCTGCTATTCGCAATTTATCGATGGAGGTGGGCCAGGGAGAGACTGTGGCTCTTATTGGAGCTAATGGGGCAGGAAAAACAACGATTCTTAGAGCCATTTCGGGGCTCATTAAATTAGCCTCCGGAAGCGTCGTCTTTGATGGGCAAGATATTGCACGACTTAAACCCCATCTTATCGTTAGAAAAGGAATGTCGCATGTTCCTGAACGAAGAGGTATTTTTGCAAACCTCACCGTCTATGAAAATCTATTAATGGGAGCTTACATTCGAAAGTTGTTACCTGGTGATTTGGATGAGGTTTATAGTTTATTTCCTATTCTTCTTGAAAGAAAGAAACAGATTGCTGGAACTTTATCGGGCGGAGAACAACAGGCGTGCGTGGTCGCAGCCACCTATTCCATGCACCCTGAGAT
>JABMMY010000064.1 GCA_013205415.1 Deltaproteobacteria bacterium | reverse complement strand
TGGCAGAAGAGCGCGGTCCTAGTCGTTACTTTGCCTATTTGAATCTATTTCTTTTTAATATGTTACTGCTGATCACCTCCGATAATCTTCTTGGCCTTTTTGTGGGATGGGAAGGGGTGGGATTATGTTCCTATCTTTTAATCGGTTATTGGTATGAGGATGTCGATAAAGCAAAAGCTGGAATGAAGGCTTTTTTAGTCAATCGTATCGGTGATGCCGGTTTTTTAATCGGTATTTTTTATTGTTATCAGATATTTCATACCCTTACTTTTAATGAAATGGCTCAGTTACTTTCCACTACAGGTCACTTTGATCTTCGCCTATTAAATATTGCAGCCCTCTTTTTATTTATTGGAGCCACTGGAAAGTCGGCGCAAATTCCACTTTTTATTTGGTTACCCGATGCGATGGCGGGACCTACTCCGGTAAGTGCTTTGATTCATGCTGCAACGATGGTGACGGCTGGGATTTATTTGATTTGTCGAATGAACTTTTTGTTTATGCTTACCGGAGATACTAACGCCATTATTGCTTGGGTGGGTGTGGGAACTGCACTTTTTGCGGCGCTAATAGCAACTTCGCAAAGAGATATTAAAAAAGTATTAGCCTATTCTACTATTAGCCAATTAGGGTTTATGTTTTTGGCCCTCGGATGCAGATCCTATTTTGCCGCCGTTTTTCACCTGATGACCCACGCCTTTTTTAAGGCACTATTATTTTTGGGGGCAGGTAGTGTGATTCATGGTTTGCATGGAGAGCAAAATATTTGTCATATGGGGGGGCTCCGAAAGAAAATGCCGGGGACGTTTCTAACTTGTCTGATTGCAACAGCGGCGATCTGCGGAATCCCCCCTCTTTCCGGGTTTTTTAGTAAAGACACGATCCTTTATAGTGCCTTAGTGGGATCTTCCAATGGAACCGTGCTTTGGATTCTTGGTTTAACCGCCTCTACACTCACAGCCTTTTACATGACTCGAATGTTTGTCATGGTTTTTATGGGCGAGTATCGAGGAGAGGCTCATCCCCACGAAAGCTCATGGGTCATGTTGCTTCCTCTTTGCCTATTAGCTGTCGGAAGTGCTTTTAGTGGATTACTGGGTATTCCGCACGGGCTTCATCTACTCCCTAACTATTTAGAACATTATCTTTCCGCAGTGCTAATTACGTTTCCTGAACAGGCCACAAACATCTCCGAGCATTTAGCGATGGGGATAGCGACCAGTTTAGCGGCGGCTGGAATATTTGTAGCCTGGTTTTTTTATGGAAAATTGTCTAGGGCAGAGACCGCTCAAAAAGGGTTGCGCCCTTTTCAGATAGTATTTCTAAATAAATTTTGGATAGATGAGCTTTACGATATTGTTTTTGTGATGCCATTTAAATCTGTCTCCAGATTTTTTGCTAAAATTTTTGATCCTCTGGTGATTGATGGATTGGTTTTTGTTCCTGTCAGACTTTCCTCTGGATTGGCTATACTTTTAAATGTACTTCAGTCGGGGCTAGTACAATTTTATCTACTCATTTTTCTTATGGGTGGAGTTTGGATTCTGTGGATTTCGCTTAAAGGTTGGGTGATCTAAAGTGAACAGTTCCTTGTTAGCACTTTTACTTTTTATTCCCTTAGTAGGGGCCGCGGTCTGCGTGTTGCTTCCCTCTCGACTAGCCAAGGGAATCTCTCTTGTAACTACTTTAGTAGGAGTGGGATTGGCCGTATTGTTATATCAAACCTTTGAAGGGGCCGATTCCGATAAAATGCAACTAGCGTGGGCTTTACCTTGGATTCCTACCTACGGAATTAAATTTGGATTGGCGATCGATGGTTTAAGTTTTCCTTTAATTCTTCTCACTAAAATAATGATGCCGATTGCTATTTTGGCTAGCTGGGGAGAGGAGCGACGGTTACGAGCCTTTGCGGTCTGTTTTTTAGTTCTCGATTTTGCGATGACCGGCACCTTTCTAGCGACCGATATTTTTCTGTTCTATGTTTTTTGGGAGCTCATGTTGATTCCCATGATTTTATTAATAGGCGTGTGGGGGAGTCAGAATCGTATCTATGCGGCACTAAAATTTTTCATGTTCACCTTCACCGGCAGTATTTTGATGTTGGTGGCTATTCTATGGATGTTTTTGGCCCATCAGACACAATTTGGCTTTTTTACGGGTGAAATCGCACAGTTTTCTAAAGTATTATTTTCTGGAACTCCTGTTTTTATGGGGTTTTCATCCCAGGATTTTGTTTTCTGGGGATTTACCCTAGCCTTCTTGATTAAGGTTCCGCTTTTCCCTTTTCATACGTGGTTACCGGATGCTCACGTTCAAGCCCCTACAGGAGCCAGTGTTATTTTGGCGGCGGTGTTATTAAAAATGGGAACCTATGGACTGATGAGATTTTCCATCCCTTTTTGTCCTGAAGCGTTTGTGAAATTTATTCCCATCCTTTCTACTTTAAGTTTAATCGGAATTGTTTATGGGGCATGGGTGGCCTTTCAACAGACCGACATGAAAAAACTGGTCGCCTATTCTTCCGTCAGTCACTTAGGCTTTGTGGTCTTGGGTTTGTGTGCTTTAAATCGCGAAGGGTTAACGGGTAGTGTGCTTCAGGTCGTTAATCATGGTGTTTCTAGTGGGGCCCTATTTTTATTGGTAGGAATGCTCTATGAGAGACGCCATAGTCGACAGTTTGAAGATTTTGGGGGGTTAGCTGCGGTCATGCCTCGGTATGCCCTCTTTTTAGTTTTTGTGGCCTGCTCTAGTATGGCGGTGCCGGGATTAAATGGTTTTGTCGGCGAGTTCTTAATTCTTTTGGGTTCCTTTAAAGCTAAACCCATGTGGGCTTACATTGCAGTGAGTGCCGCACTTTTTGGTGCCCTTTATTTATTGGTGATGATACGCCAGGTGCTTTTTGGGCCGGTGACCTCAGGAGAAAATAAAAACTTAAAGGATCTATCCTTTAGAGATTGGGCAAGTTTAGTTCCCATTACCATTATCATTTTAGTTTTAGGGATCGGGCCTAATGTTCTACTAAGAAAAATTAATCCAGCGCTTGATAGCTTTTGGAAAAATGCCCTTGAAAAAACCACGGTTAAAACCGGTGTGACCACAATGAATATAAAGCGGAATACAAAGCGGGATAAAAAGGTATGAACACGGTCATCGATAACTTTTTAATTCCAATATTACCGGTGATGGCCTTTGTTTTATCGGCACTACTTTTAATAATCATAGAGTGTATCAAACGGCCTTCGTTGAGGCCCCTCTCCAATCTTTTGGGTATTCTAGGGCCCATAGGTGCGATTGCAGCCACCTGCTATCTTTTTAAATCGTCCTCTCTCTTAGTTTTTTCTAATGCAGCCTTGGGAGTTCATGAGGCTTGGTTAGGTGAGTTTATAAATTCCTATAATCTAGATGAGATTACCCTGGCCTGGTATTGGGCCATTGGGGCCTTTTCATTTATCGGCTTTGTTTTTGTGGAATCCTATTTTCAGGAATCGGAAGATTTGCCTGAGATCTTAATTTTAATTCAGTTTATTGCGGCGGGCATGATGCTGTTAGTCTCTGCTAATAGTCTTCTTATGGTGTTCATGGCTTTAGAATTAATGTCACTACCCACCTATGTTTTGGTAGGAATTGAAAAGGGAAAACATTTTAGTGCCGAAGCTTCGCTAAAGTATTTTTTATTTGGGTCCTTTGCGTCGGTGCTATTATTGTTTTCTATTGCCCTTCTTTACTCCTACACCGGGACTTTGCAGTTGGGTCAAATTTCTAGTTTTCTACGGGCGCCTTTGGGAGGAGAAACCTCAAGTGGCATTTTAGTTTTAGCGGCCTCGGCCCTATTTATTGTTGCGATAGGATTTAAAATAGGGTTGGTGCCATTTCACATGTGGCTTCCAGATGTGTATGTGGGGGCCCCTACGCCGATTACAGGTTTTATGGGAAGCGCAATTAAGCTTGCGGGATTTGGTCTTGCCTTAAGATTGTGGTGGGGAATGTTAGGCCCTATTTCCTCACATTGGACCTCTATTTTAGGAACCCTATCGGTGGTCACAATGTTTGTTGGAAATTTAGCGGCATTGCAACAGAGAAATTTGAAAAGACTTTTTGCCTATTCCAGTATTGCTCACGCAGGGTATTTAGTGTTGGGCCTCATTTCCGTTTCTAAAGTAGGAAGCGTTATTAATCACCAAAGTATTTTTTACTATTTAGTGGTTTATGGGTTTATGTTTTTAGGTGTGTTTGGAATTTTAGCCCTGATTGAAAAAGAATTTGGGAGTGCCGACATTTCTAATATTGAAGGGATGGGATTTTCTAATCCTATATTGGGATTATGCTTAACCGTATTTGTATTATCTGCAGCAGGAATCCCTCCCACCGCTGGGTTTTTAGGAAAGTATCTATTATTTGTAGATGCCATTCGAGCGGGTCATACGACCCTTGTGGTGTTGGCAGTCTTAAGCAGTGTGATAGGCGTGTATTACTATTTAAGAATCATCGTAGCTTTATTTATGACAGAGCCTAGTCAAAAAATAGTTTTACCTATTAAAAAGGGTTCGTTTTTATTCTGTATTATTGCCTGTGCTTTTTTAATGTTCTTCTTTGCACTATTTCCTAATCGGCTTGGAATTTAATTAAATTCTGTCTTGTTAATAGATCCCAACCCAAAAGTAACAATGTCGAATTCCTGCAGTGACACTGCAATAATTCGACATATTGATGCGGGTCTTGGAGCATTCCTAGAGGCTAATACCCTAGTCCTCGGGGCTTTGGGGAGAAAATTCCTGTTCCCCAAGTGCACCTGATAAAAAAACGGAATTGTAGAGTCATCTTTTCCATTAATTCGCAGGTAAACCGTATTAAAGTGCCAATGTCTCATCGTGCCGAATATGTGAATAAAATCACAGTATACCCATGAATAACGTGATATTATCCTAGGTATGAGGTGAGCGGGTGGAAAGAAGAATCTTTGACGAGCTTGTGTCTTGGAAGAAATCGAAACGACGGAAACCATTGGTTTTGATGGGGGCGCGTCAGGTTGGCAAGACCTATGCTCTAAACTGGCTTAAAGAGGAAAAATTTGAAAATGGACTTTTTGTAAATTTTGAAGAGCACCCGGAAGCGAAGGGTTTTTTCGATGGAAAGCTAGATCCTCATTCACTCATTGAAAAGCTGGGTATCTTTTTTCGCCAAAAAGTGACCCCGGGAGAGACGCTCATCGTGTTTGATGAGATTCAGGAGTGCCCGCGTGCTCTTACGGCTTTAAAGTATTTTTGCGAAAAAGCCCCCACCTATCACATTGCAGCCGCCGGTTCTCTTTTGGGCGTCAAGATATCAAAGGAGAGTGGCTTTCCCGTTGGAAAAGTGGATTTTTTAAATATGCATCCGCTCACTTTTTTTGAATTTATGAAAGCGATCGGAGAAGGTAACCTAATTAAGATGGTCGAAGAGACAACGGGTTTTTCGCCTCTTCCGACGCCATTCCATGAACGTTTAAATGAGCTATTGAAGAGCTATTTTTTTGTAGGTGGCATGCCGGAAGCTGTATTTTATTTCAATGAGACACGCGAATTCGATGGAGTAAGAAAAATTCAAAAAGACATTTTGACTGCCTACCAGCTCGATATTTCGAAGCATGCCGCTGGCCATGATATTCAAAAAATCTTTACCCTATGGGAAAATATTCCTTCCCAGCTCGCCAAAGACAACCGTCGATTCATCTTCTCAGCTCTAGTTCGTTCTGCGAGAGCACGTGAATACAAGACGGCAATGCAGTGGTTAATTGATGCTGGCCTTGTGATTAAAGTTGAAAATCTGTCTGCTGCCCGCATTCCTCTTGCGAGTTACGCCAGTCGAAATCAATTTAAGTTATTTATGCTCGATGTTGGTCTTTTGGGAGCAATGGCTCGATTATCTTCTCAAACGGTGGTACTCGGAGAGGGTGTATTTACCGAATTTAAGGGCGCTTTTGTGGAGAATTTTGTTGCTGAGGAACTGTCATCTCAAGCTGATATTAAACCGTACTATTGGACAAGTGGAAATCAAGCTGAGGTAGATTTTGTCGTTGAAAATAGAGGGCAAATCTTTCCGCTTGAAGTTAAAGCCGGTGTAAACATCAAAGCGAAAAGTCTACACGTTTTCGCAGACCATTTTAATTCTTCTGTACTAAGCCGCACAAGCTTACGAAACTTCGCAAGGAAGGGATCTATGTGCGATTTCCCGCTTTATGCAATCCATCGGTTTCCAGAATTAAGTCATTTGGCGCTGAAAAACTAATTCTTCAAATTTAAAGCAAAAGGTAATGCTAGAAAACAGGTGACGTAGGTCAAGGCTACTTAAAAAAATCTTAACGCTTTAGGTGGGCGAGAGAGGTCTATTTTTATCCTCTAAAAACGATACCCCAAGGAAAAAGAGCCACTGGGAAGCCAATCGGTAAAGTCTAGTTGTAGTGCGATGGTCATCGGTAGTTCAATTTCAGCACCCAGAAAAAGATGAGGTGTCAAAGCGGTTCCGGATTGAGCTATAGGAGAGATAGATTTGGCAACGGTGGCACTGGCTAAGATGAGCCCCATTCCTAGGTAAGGTTTCAGGCGTACAAAGTCTTTGCTAGATAGAAAACCCACCTCAAAATCATTTCCAGTAAAGGTATTATTAAATCCATTCAATCGAGTGTAGCTACCAAAAATGGCACTACTAGCGAAGGTGTCACTCTCATTTAAGAGGGTCCATTTGGCTAAAACTCCTAGAGTTGCGATCGTTTGCAAAAGTTCAGGTGTTGAAAAATTAATAGCCGCTTCAAAATTCATTCCCAATCCTTTAGTAAGGGTGAGGCGAGGAGAGGGAATGAGAATGGGAAGGCTTGCCGAGCTATTTCCTAATGTATTCAAATTAGCTGAGGGCACAAGCGTGGTTTCAAGAGACAGTTTAATTCCCGGAAATTGGGGATAGGCCTCTGCAGACCTCATGACCTTGGTAACATTTCCAGTTCCTAAGATGTGAATAAGGGTATCCAGTTCACTAGAGGTTAATCCCTTAGGAAGGCGAGCGCCTAACGAAGACGACACCAGGCCAATCGTAACTAGGCCATACACAATAACTAAGAATCCTCTCATTAAGTTATTCTAGAGCTGAGAGATAACCCGAAGCAATCTAATAGACCTCTTTCATGACCTAAAGCATAATATTTTGCAAGAGGCTTGACCAGCGCTTCGTCACAGTCGAAAAAAGTACTCGACGATGCCTTTAGCATCGCCTCCGTGCTTTTTCCTCCCGTTCCTCGCTCTGGCCAAGCCTCTTGCAAAATCTTAATGCTTTAGGT
>JABMMY010000063.1 GCA_013205415.1 Deltaproteobacteria bacterium | reverse complement strand
TTTTTTGAAATGCTCGGAAATTTTTCCTTTGGGGATTACTTCAAAAAAGAGGCCATTCACTTTGCTTGGGATCTATTAACCAATCACTTTAAAATTCCTAAAGAGCGACTTCGAATCACTGTGTTTGAAAGTGATAATGAAGCCTTTGATCTTTGGAAGGCGGAGGGGGTTCGTCCCGATTGGATCATTCGCTTGGGAGAAAAGGATAATTTTTGGGCGATGGGGGACACCGGTCCCTGTGGTCCGTGTACTGAAATACACTATGATTGGGGCGAGCAAAATGGATGTGGAAAACCCGATTGCCAACCCGGTTGTCCTTGTGACACGCGATTTTTAGAAATTTGGAATCTAGTTTTCATGCAATATAATCGAGATGCCTCCGGAAGGCTCATAGCACTCCCAAAACCTAGTGTTGATACGGGCGCAGGTCTAGAGCGATTAGCCTGTATTCTTCAGGGTGTTTATAATAACTATGAAACCGATCTCTTCACTCCCATTATTCAGGCTATTTCAAATAGAGTAAAAATTTGTAGTGGAGAAAATAAAAGTGCCGATATCTCTATGCGAGTTATTGCCGACCACCTACGTTCAAGCACCTTTCTACTTGCTGATGGAGTCAATCCAAGTAATGAAGGCAGAGGGTATGTGCTAAGGCGTATTTTAAGAAGAGCCATCCGCCATGGTAAAAAAATAGGAATGGAAAAACCATTTTTATTTGAGTTGGTAGGCAGTGTAGTGGAAACGTTGGGTTCCGTTTATCCTGAAATCGTAAAAAATAAAACGTTAATTGAAATCATAATTCAGGAGGAGGAGGCTAAGTTTCACGAGACAATACATCGTGGAATAGGACTTTTAGAGGACACGCTTACCAAACTAACGGCACAAAACAAATCGGTTCTTCCAGGAGATATTTCATTTAAGCTTTATGATACCTTCGGTTTTCCTATCGATTTGATCGAGGTGATTGCAAAAGAACATCAGCTTTCAGTTGATCTCTCTGTTTTTAATGAGCTAATGGAAAAACAACGTCTACAGAGCTCGGTGCACCAGGAAAATCAGAATAAAGCCCTAGACGCTATCACTCATGCCCTATCCAAAAGACAGTTTTCAACCCATTTTGTAGGATATGATCACCTTCACATGGGGGCTAAGCTTCTCGAACTTTTTTGTCATGAGGGAAAGGGTGTTCATAGTATTGAATCTGGGGAAGAGGGCTATGCCATTTTTGATGTCACCCCTTTTTATCCAGAAAGTGGAGGCCAGATCGGTGACCATGGTTTTATTCACGGTAAATCGATAGAGGCTACTGTATCTACAACCTTTAAATTGGCGAAACATATCCTCCATAAGATTAAGGTGAAAACTGGAGTTCTAGAAAATCAAAAACCCTATAGTTTAACTGTGGATACGGAAGCACGAAAACACACGGCTATTAATCATACTGCGACCCATCTACTCCATGCTGCACTCAGAAAAACGTTGGGTGAGAGAATAAAGCAGGCGGGATCTTTGGTGGATGCCACCCATTTAAGATTCGATTTTACCTATCCCAAGGCGCTTACCACGGAAGAGCTTTCGATAATCGAAACTCTCGTTAACTCTCAAATCGAAAAAAGTCTGCCCGTCACGACGAAAGAGATGAGTTATGATCAAGCTATTTCAAAGGGTGCTCTTGCTTTTTTCGATGAAAAATATGGAGACCAGGTTCGTGTGGTGCAGGTAGGTCAGGAAAAAAATGAATTCAGTACGGAACTTTGTGGTGGGACCCATCTACAAAATATTTCTGAAATTGGAATTATAAAAATAGTTTCAGAATCTTCTGTAGCGAGTGGAGTGAGACGAATTGAGGCGATCACCTCAACCCATGCACTGAATTTTATTTTAGAAAGAGGTCGGGTACTTCAAAAGGTAGAACACCTCCTAGGAACAAAGGCTGGAATTACCGAAAAGGTGGCACATCTTCTAACTGAGGTGAAACATCTTCAGAGAGAAAATGAGCAGCTGAAAATAAAGGTAGCCCAATCAAATTTAAAAGCAAGTAAAGAGGAAACGAAAGTAGAACGACTTCGTGACATTCAATTTGTTCTTCAGCAAATACCTTCAGGAGATCCTAAAATATTAAGAGCACTAGTAGATCAATTTCGTGACAGGTTAAAAGAAAAAACGATTATCGTTTTGGCTACTGAGTCTCATGGGAAGGTTTCACTCTGTGTAGGACTAACCCAAGATCTATTGAAACGATATGATGCCGGCAAAATCGTCAAGGAACTAGCCCCGGAAGTGGGTGGTTCTGGAGGAGGGCGTTCCGATTTTGCACAGGCAGGGGGAACCAATCCAGCAGGAATCCCGGCCGCTTTTAATAAATTTAGACTTTGGCTAGAGGCCAACCCATAGAGCCAGCTATACTCTCTCAAAGGATCTTAGATGGACACACTCGATAAATATCTGGTTAAGGAACTTATTGTTTATTTTATTTTGATTCTTTGTGGAGTCTCAATACTTTTTTTGGGCGTAGATTTTCTATCAAAATTTTGGTCCATTCAAATGCCGGTTAGCACGGTTTTAACTCTATATCTTTATAAAATACCAGAGGCAGTTAGACAATTTGTTCCCGTAGCTTGTCTCATGGCCACACTACTTGTGATCTCTACTATGGCGAAACAAAATGAGGTTATTGCATTATAT
>JABMMY010000062.1 GCA_013205415.1 Deltaproteobacteria bacterium | reverse complement strand
TAAAGTCACTACCCGCGCACTCCACATTGGTCGGGTAAATATGGTGAGCTGCATTATCAATGACCTTGACGCCAGGAAAGCCTTCCCAAAGTTCTCGAACCTCTTCAATAGAGGAAAAATCTCTCTGTAGTTCCACATTCACACTAAGGCCATGTCCAATAAAAGTAGGAACTCTAACTGCAGTCGATGAAATTTTTAAATCGGGCAGATCTAAGATTTTTCTAGTTTCATTAACTACCTTTTCCTCCTCTGAAGTATTTCCACGCTCTGTCACATGGCCAATTTCTGGTAGACAATTAAAGGCGATCCGATGTGGAAATGCGGAGGATTCAGCCTCTTTGCCGCTTAACATGGCGGTGGTTTGATTAGATAGTTCCTCAAAGGCTTTTCTTCCGGCTCCAGATACAGATTGATAGGTACTCACCACCACCCGTTCAATTCCATATTGCTCGGCTAAAGGTTTCAAGGCCATGACCAAAGGAGTTGTCGTGCAGTTAGGAATTGAAATTATCTTTCCAGAAAAATCCTTTAAGATATCTCCATTCACCTCGGGAACTATTAATGCGACATCACTTTTTTGTCGAAACACACTAGAATCATCAATAACTAAACAGCCTTTGGATATCGCTATAGGAACAAACTTTTCCGTCACCTCATTGGGAACACAAAAGAAAGCAACTTCAACTCCATCAAAGCTGTTAGCGGATAGCTCTTCAATAATAAGATCTTCACCTGCAAAATCGACCCTCTCCCCTACCGAATTCTGACTGGCTAAGAGCTTAATTTTAGAAAACTTAATTTTGTGTTCACAAAGCAGATCTAATAACTCTTGGCCTACCAATCCTGTAGCCCCTACGAGCGCAAAAGATTCAATCCCTTCAAGATGAGAGAATTTCATGAATGACCTCTCGGAGAATTTTCCGACTCCTCTGTAGTTATAAATTGAGGCGCAAGGTATTTTTTGTTCCTATCACCTGGGTTCTTTATAAAAAGATAGACCTCTCGAATAGCTCCGCCTAAAACATAATAGCCAAATAATATCCCTAAACCTATTTCGGGTTGAGTCGCAATTAAAGTAATCATGCCGACAATGACCACCAACCAAAGAAAACTTTTAGCCCCCTTAAACTGGAGATCTTTAAAACTACGGTAACGAATACTACTAACCATTAAGAGGCCAAGAAGTGGAGAGATCACAAGCATGATCTGCGGTGAATATTCAAAATTTAATTTCTGAAACGCAATAAAAGAGGCGGCGATAGAATAGGCCGCTGCAGGCGTAGGTAGCCCTAAAAAGTAGGCCTTAGGAAGTTCCTCAGAAATAGTATTAAATCTAGCAAGTCTAAGCGCTGCACATGCAGCAAAAAAGAAGGCACCGGCCCATCCAAGACGACCAAAAGGCTGAAGGGCCCAAACATAAACTAAAACTGCTGGAGCCACACCAAAAGAGACTACGTCGGCAATAGAATCATACTCCACACCAAACTTACTTGTACTTTTAGTAAATCGAGCCACTCTACCATCTAGAATATCGAAAATTCCTGCCAATAAAATAGCATAAGAGGCCTGTTCAAACTCACTCGCAAAGGTATGAATAATGGCATAGAAACCACAAAAAAGATTGCCGGTAGTAAAGAGACTAGGAATCACTAAAATATAGGCTCTACGATTGCTGGGACGCATTCTCTACCCCTTCAACTCGGCAAGTAAGGTTTCCCCACCCATTACCTTTTGCCCTATCTTCACTAAAATGACCGCCTCTTTAGGAAAATACATATCGCAGCGAGATCCAAAACGGATTAAACCAAAACGTTGGCCTTTTAACAGGAAGGCGCCAATACCAGGATAACAAATGATTCTTCGAGCCACTAAACCTGCCACCTGAACCAATACCAACTGCACTCCCTTACTAGTTTCCAATAACATGCAATTGCGTTCATTCTCTTCTGAAGCTCTATCTTCAAAGGCCGCCATAAATCTTCCACGGTGATGCTTCATGTTCTTAATCGTTCCATCAATAGGAACCCGATTCACATGAACATCCCAAAGAGACATAAACACACTAATTTTTTGCATCTCCTCTTTTAGGAATTCATTTTCCTTCACAACACCAATGAAGATAACCTTTCCATCGGCTGGAGAGCAAACTAGGTGAGCCCCGACTGGAGCCAATCTTTCAGGATTTCTAAAAAAGAATGCGATGAATAAGGTAAGTCCGACGAACAAAACACTTAGAGGCCAAATTCCACCTATCCAAAAGGCGATGCTGGCCACCAAGGCAATAAAAAGGAAGGGCAAGCCTTCCTTTACTATGGGAACCCCGTTGTTTTTCAAGTGGCCTCTTCAGGAGATTGAGCATGTCCGGCTGGGCTTGCATTCAAATCTCCCTCTAATCCCTCTTCTTCAGAGACCTCTAAATCATCTGTCTCTTCAACTTCAGCATCTTCTACGGTCAAATCGACCCAAACTGCATTTTCAGCATCATCGGGTAATGACTTTAAATGAGCCTGAAGATCGGAATCTTTTAAAATA
Source organism: Deltaproteobacteria bacterium (assembly GCA_013205415.1). Taxonomy (GTDB): domain Bacteria; phylum Bdellovibrionota; class FAC87; order UBA2466; family UBA2466; genus UBA2466. The sequence continues at coordinate 322 of JABMMY010000062.1, read as the reverse complement.
CCTTTTTCTACGTAACGATTAAAAGTGCGAAGATCTATTTTTTGTTTTGTTTCAGCCATTTGTTTTTTTTCCTTCTTTTAAAATTGGGCACATCCTAACCACAAGCCTACTGATTAGCAATGGGGAGTTCCGAAGCCTTTGTTATTGTAATTTCAGGACTGCTTAGCGGCTCTCCTAAGCTATCGGTTATCTTATTTTCTGCCACGGTATCGGTGTTAGCTTCATTTGAGTTAAAACCTAGCTTAGCAGCAACCTCTGCCACCTCTGGATTCTCAAATGCCTGAATTAACGCAGTTAACTCTTTACAGTCGACTACCTCTTT
>JABMMY010000061.1 GCA_013205415.1 Deltaproteobacteria bacterium | reverse complement strand
TCATTATTGATACCTAACCTAAGACTAATTTACCCTATCCTGTAAGCCCTGGGAAAGAGAGCTAAAAAACCGATAATAAACATTCTCCACCTAGACAACCTTTATAAAGAGGAGGACTCTACTCAAATGACAATAACAAATAGTTACGCCATCGACCGATAAGGAGCTAACAGGTGAAAAAGGGTTTAATTCTTTTAATGAGCACGGTGGTTGCCTGGGGTTCATCTAACAAACTGAACCAGAATCGATGGTTTCTTGAAATGGAAGCTGGGCCGGTTTGGCAGTCCAGGAATGAGGTAAAGATCCCTGGAACTACAGGTACAAAATTTTCTCTCAAAGATTTTGGAGGGGGCCCCTTCCTTTCTGGAAGGGTTTATGGAGGCTATCGCTGGACAGACAGAAGTGAGTTTCGAGCACTTTTTGCTCCACTCACGCTGAAGGGTTCTCGAACTCTTTCCTCTCCGATAGATTTTCAAAATATTACTTTTACCCCAGGAACAGATACCCACAGTATCTATAAATTCAACTCTTATCGTTTGACCTATCGTTATCGATTAGTAGACAGCGATAAATGGATATTCTGGATTGGCTTTACTGGAAAAATTCGAGATGCAACGGTGGCCCTAGAACAGGGAACGATAAGCGCCGAAAAAAAGAGCCTTGGATTTGTTCCTCTTCTTCATTTTAGACTCCTTTATCGCGTGGGTCCCGAATGGTTGTTAGATCTTGATGGTGATGCTTTGGTCGCTCCACAAGGAAGGGCGGAGGATGTCGTTGTCAGAATTAACTATCAGCTCAACCCAGAAATCACCGTTAATGTGGGCTATCGTTTGTTGGAGGGGGGAGCGGATAACAGCAGAGTCTACACATTCAGTTTCCTTCACTACTTAGTTGCTGGAATGAGAATTGAGCTTTAGAGACTTCGATACCATTTTGGCGAGATTATTTAAGTTCCTACATTCAGCCTCTTAATGGCTTAATTCTTCGCTCGGTTTTTTTTTAAAAAAATTCGATTATCGCAGACCTAGCTCCTTCATCTTTAATTGAAGGCCTTTGCGACTAATATTAAGTTTTCTAGCCGCCTCGGTGACATTATTTTGTGATTCAACTAGAGCCTCTTCAATCGCTTTTTTCTCGATCCTTCGGGTCACATCTTTGACGATATCTTTTAATGACCCTCCGGCGATTATTTGCCTTTCAGAGAATCTTAACTCCTCAAATTCTAAAATTTCCTCTGGCAACTGTTCCGGAGTGATAGAGCCTCCCTCATTTAAAACAATCACCCGTTCAATGACGTTTTCAAGTTGCCTAATATTTCCCGGCCACGGGTATTGCATTAACAACTCGAGTGTCTCCGGCTGCATGGTTAAAGATTTTTTTTCCATACGATCCCCTATTTTCATTAGGAAGAAGGCTGCCAACCTGGGGATGTCGTCGGGTCTGTCTCGCAAAGGCGGAAGCGATAGTGGGACTACATTCAATCGATAAAATAGATCACTTCGAAAACGACCCTCCCGCACCTCTTTTTCCAGATCCCTATTGGTAGCGGTAATTAACCTCACATCCACAGTGAGTGTTCTCAAGCCCCCTACCCTTTCAAAACTTTTTTCCTGTAGCACACGGAGAAGTTTCACCTGCATCTCTACACTCATTTCACCAATTTCATCTAGGAAAAGGGTCCCACCATCGGCCAATTCAAATCGCCCCGGTTTGGAGCTTATCGCTCCGGTGAAGGCGCCCCGTTCATGACCAAATAGTTCACTCTCCATTAAGGTGGCAGGAATGGCAGCACAGCTAATTTTAATAAAGGGTCCTTGGCTCCGTCGACCTCTTTCATGAAGCGCGGCTGCGATCAACTCTTTCCCAGTCCCACTTTCGCCTAGAATTAAAACGGTAGAATCACTGACCGCCACCTTATCTAAAATACTATACAGCTTGAGCATTTTAGGGCTTTCCCCAATCATGGGAATATCGCTTCCAGCCGCTCTCCAGTTTTTTATCTCTTCACTTTGAAATTTATAGGAAAGAACCGCCTTTTTAATCACACTAATTAATTCACCCCGGTCAAAGGGCTTACTTAAATAATCAAAGGCCCCCTGCTTCATGGCATCAACGGCAGAATCTATCGTCCCATGGGCCGTTAAAATAATAACAGGCACCGACAACTGTTCGTCTCTCACCCACTTTAAAAGCTGCAATCCATCTTCGCGAGTCAATCGCAAATCGGATAACACCGCCTGTATTTTTCCGCCCTTTAATTTTTCCTTAGCTTCGGTAAGTGTGGCCACAGCATGCACCACATAACTTTCCGCCTCCAACATGGCTGTTAAAATTTTTCTAATATTTAACTCGTCATCTAAAACTAAAACCTCACCACTCATAACGTTCTCTCCGTCACCTTTGTGAATTCTGTTCTCTTTTCTATTACCCTTCGTTTCGTTGGAAGATGAAGAACAAAAGAGGTGCCCATGCCCACCTTTGATTTCACCTGAATAGTCCCATTCATCGATTCCACCAATCGTCGACAAATCGCAAGTCCAAGACCCGACCCTTTCGTTTTTGTGGTAAAAAACGGAATGAATAGTCGCCGTTGTGTTTCTGCATCGATACCGGGCCCGTTATCCTTGACCTCAATTTCAAGATGCTCTTCATGCGAATTAATATTTTCAGTACGCCAACCTTCCCATACTTTAAATAGGGGCAATGACTCCAAAGAAAAAAGTCGCTTCCCCTTGATTCGCCTAATTTTCACCTTCAAAGAGGGTCTCTCCATCGACTCTGTGGCCTGTATGGCATTTAAAAAGAGATTCAATAAAATCTGTTTTAAGACTTCAGCATCCACCTCAATCAAAGGGTTCTTCTCTTCGGTCTCTACCTCGAAGGAAACTCTAGATCCTTTCAATGCCAATTGAGCGGTATGGTCGATTACCTTCAAAGGATCGCAATCCCCCTGCAAATGAAATTTTCTGGGCTTTGCATAGTCTAAGAAATGGGTAACGACGTTAGAGAGTCGTTGCGTTTCATCTATAATGATCTGTAAAAATTCATTCGAGGCCCTATCCTCATTACCCTTCTGCTCTTTCAATAGCTCGGCAGCCCCCTTAATGGCTCCTAATGGGTTTTTGATTTCATGGGCCAATCCAGCAGCCATCTCGCCTACTACCGCCAACTTATCTCGATCTTTTAAATAATTGAAGGTCTGTGCATTTTTTAATAACAGACCTAATTGCCGAGCCACAGGAATAAAAACTCTCATTTGATCATTGGAAAGGATGATCCTTTCCCCCGCTCTTACGGCACAAAAGGCAATGGGCTTAGATTCGTAAATGATAGGTATTATAAAATCGGATCCCAAGGTACGCATTGTTTCTAAACAGTTTTCGCAGAAATTTTGTGCAGTCGAGGCCCTAAAAAAATCCTTATCATTCTCAACGGTCTCTAATACAAAAGGCCTTCCTCTTCTCAGTGCCATGTATTCAATTAATGCATTTGACGAGGGTAGCTCTTCGTAGGCTTCATGAGGGGCACTGGAGATTCGACTATAACTAAGGCCGTCCTTCTCTAGCAAAAAAAGCTGACAATTTTCAATTCCAAGACATTTTTTTAAAACACCCTGTATTCTTATCGCAAGTTCGAGAGGTTCAAAGGTACCCACCAACCCCTCTAAAAACAGATTGAGTTCCTCCTCTAGTAATAAATTACGACGCAAAAATAATCTTCGAGTACTTTTAGTCACCAATGTCTTGATGGGCTCAAAAAGGATCATGATTACAAATGAGGCTATAAAAGTATTGAAATAGAATAGGCCCGATTGATCACCCACCCAGCTCACCAGGGTCGCATAGATAAGAGTTAAAACAAGCGCAATCCCTCCGAAAAGGGTTAGTTTTGTAAAGACCTCCTCTGAGGTCATGAGCTCCTTTTGAATAAAGGTATGAAAAATAAAAATGGAGTAAAGGATGCGAGCTAAGGTTCCCAGGGGAGGCATGTTTTCTACCCCCGAGTAGTGAAGTGTGTCGGTGACAAATACAGAAAGAGCTACCACGCCTCCTAATGCGGCAAAATGAAGCCTCATCTTTTCTCTAGGCAAGGACACCTCATGGCTCGCTTTATCTAGTGCTAATAAAAAGATTATAAAAGGAATTAACAGGGCCGTATGAGAGGCAAAATTTAGAGACACCTGATTTTGCGTATAGGTGGGAAAGGACATAAAAAGTAAAACTAATACGAGAAAAGGAATATAAAAAGAGGCGCATTTACCTAAAATATTTTCTGTTTGGCCTAACAACTCCTTTCCAAACCAAAGAAGTGGGAGCCCCACTAGAAGGGCAAAGAACCCCTGCCATGAAAGACCGACCCAAGTTTCATAGGAGGAAAACCCTCGCAGTATTCCTATAAAATCATGAATAGTTAAGGCCAGCATCAAGACGGTAAAGGAAAGGGTCAGCCGACTTTTAAAATTTCGAAGTAACGCAGCCACTCCCAAGGAGCCAGATACAAAAGCGGCAATGATATGACTAACAGTTTCGATTCGCATAGTTACCCACCAAAATTAAATCGATGTCTCATAGTATGATTATCACGCTAGGTGCCGTTTATCAAAGAATCACAGTTCAGGTCTGCCCCTAAACCTGTCACGCAGCGTTTGAATTTTTCCCTCCTTAGCCTCATAATAGAGACACAACGAGGTTAGAGTTACCTCCCCTTTTCTTTATCTTAACCGCCATTCAAACAAGGAATCCTTTGGCCCTGCCGAAATCCAATTCAATTGCGAGTGTGCCTCCCCTAGATGACTCTGGGGCTGTGACTACTGCTAAGCGAAGCCTCGTCGCCGTCCCCTCCACTGAAAAAATGATTTGGGCGATTGGAGGCGGTAAAGGGGGCATTGGAAAAACACTACTCACCTCCAATCTCGCTGTCTTTTTAAGCTGGTTACACAAAAAGGTGATCGTGGTCGATATGGATTTAGGTGGAGCGAATCTTCATACTAGTTTGGGAGTCAATAATCCCACTCAAACACTAAGCGATCTTCTTTATAATCGAGTTGAAGATGCCAATGATCTTATTCAGGCTACCAGTTTTAAAAACCTCTCACTCATATCGGGGGCTCATGATCCTACAGGCATTGCGAACATGCCACACGTGCAAAAAACCAAACTAGCAAGAAAATTTAGAGAGCTCGATGCCGATTTTATTTTATTAGATCTAGGGGCCGGCACCACCCACAATACCTTAGATTTTTTTCTTCTAGCCGACAAAAAAATAATTGTGGTGACACCAGAGCCAACTAGTATTGAAAATGCCTACCGTTTTATCAAGGCCGCTTTTTATCGAATGCTTCGAGCCTCGACCCCTACACCCTATGTCCGACAACTCATCGAACAGGCCATGGACCAAAAAAATGCCAGAGGTATTTCCACTCCTAAGGATCTTCTCAAAGAGGTCATCAGACTCTCTCCGTCTGAAGGTGAACTCTTAAAAAGTAAAATGGATTCATTTAGATTCTCCCTAATTGTGAACCAGGTTCGAACCTCTGCTGAATCACAGATCGGCACCTCAGTTCAAATTGTTTGTGAACGTTATTTTGGAATGCACGTTGATTATGTCGGATTTATTCCTTATGATAATTGTGTCTGGCAATCCATTCGAAAGAGAGTTCCCTTTTTAATTGAGTCTCCTAATAGTACAGCGGTGACTCATCTAGAATCTGTGTTAAGAAATCTTTTAAAAAAATGATCTTAGAAATAGTGCTTTATGCCTAAATTACAAAACGAAGAAACCTTTTATGATCTACTAAGAATCGGTCCGACGGCCAATGTGGCAGAGATTACTGCTGCCTACCAAAGTGTCAAAGCGGCCTTTTCTAAGGACTCACTTGCCACCTATTCCCTGATGCCAGCTGAGGACACTCAGGCCATTTTAGTTAAAATAGAAACCGCTTATGTCACCTTGACCCACATCGATAAGCGCAGGGTTTATGACAAACGTATTTCACAACCCGACTTCACTTCAATTGAGGAACCTATGAATCAAAATTATGAAAAACAAATTCCAAATAGTTCAGAGATCAATCCCATCATGGAGGCCCCTTTAATTACGGCCATCCCATCCAGTGATTCGATTTGCGATACTGAACCCTCTCAGTTAAATCTTTCACAGATAAGAGAGAAAAAAGGCTTAACGCTAACAGACGTCTCTCGCATCACTAAAATCCCAACCCGTTTCTTAAAGGCCTTAGAAGAATATAATCAACCCGTTTTGCCCTCTAAGGTTTATGTCCAGGGGTTTTTAAAAAATTTAGCTCAGTTATATCGACTTGAACCCAAAATTACGGTATCCACCTATTTTGAACAACTAGAACAAAAGACTGGAACCTCTAAAACTTGAACCTACTCGATTTCGCAGTGACCACCCCTTCTCGCTTAGACTCTTTTCTGACCGAAAACACAGGAAAAAGTAGAGCCTTTATTCAAGAGCAGATCAAGTTACAAAGAGCACAGGTGAATGGTTCCCTCTGTTTAAAATCTAGTCACCGATTAAAATCTGGCGATACCGTTTCCTTTCAGTGGGTTGACGAAATCATTCCCAGCCACCTCACCGGCACCCCTGGAGATCTTGATATTTTATTTGAGGATGAATTTCTCCTAGCGATAAATAAGGCCGCTGGCGTGATTGTCCATCCAGGTGCAGGCCAAAAAGAGAATACTTTAGTTCATCACCTGCTCCACTATTTAAATTCGTCACAATTCAGCGAGCTGTCCTCTGAGCGACCTGGGATTGTTCATCGATTAGATCAAGGAACCACAGGTGTGTTACTCGTAGCAAAAACGGAACGGATGCAGGTTCTACTCTCAGAGATGTTTAAAAATCGAACTATCAAAAAGAGATACCAGGCGATTACCTATGGGAAGGTCACCCTCTCGGGTACCATTACTCTCCCCATTGGCCGTGATCGCAAAGACAGAAAAAAGATGAGCTCTCGCACTCACAAGGCTCGAACCGCCATCACTCAATGGAAATCTCTCGATAGATTCGAGCATTTTAGTCATGTAGAATTAGCACCGCAAACTGGGAGAACCCACCAACTGCGAGTGCATCTTTCAGAAACAGGCTTTCCCATTGTGGGAGATCCTACCTATGGGAAGGGGAAACCCAAGGGCAGTTCACTTGCTTTAGCCATTACCGATTGGCTAAAGCCACTTGATCACACCCTACTTCATGCTCGCAGTTTAGATTTTTCTCACCCTATAACTACAAAACATATCAAAGTGGTCGCCCCATTACCTAGCGACTTCACTCAATTTCTTTCACTCTTAATGGAACATGATCCATGCCCCGCCTAAATCATATTGAATATTATTTTATTGAGGAACCAAAAGGGCACACCCGTCCACTTTATCAGCAGGTTCACGGCAATGCCCTAGTGGAGGTCACCCATACAAACTTAACGGCTCTTTACCAATCACCACCGCCAGCAGATGGAGCCTATACGATTGAGGCCAATCTTCGCCTGTCGGTATTCACCGCAGATTGTTTACCCGTTCTATTTTTTACTGACGATATCACAGGCCCCATCGCTGCCATACACTGTGGATGGAGAGGAGCTAACCAAGCGATCGTTACCCATTTAGAGGATCTTTGGGATAACTACCCCGGCCAAATCCACGCCATTCTTGGTCCCTGTTTAGAATCCTGTTGTTTTGAAGTTAAGGAGGATCTGATTACAGCCTTTAAGGAAAAGGGCAATCTCATAGCCCCATACCTTTCTAGTAGAGACAATAAAACCTTCTTTTCACTAAGCTCTTTTGTCATTAAAGAACAATTAAAATTTATAAAACCGGAATACATTCATACCGCAGATTTAAGATGTACCTTCTGTTCCTCTCCACAACTACCCTCATATCGACGAAATAAAACTACCGATCCCAGAATCAGAGGATGGATTAGTAAATAGTTTTTTTAATCCACCTTTTCTTTTTTCATTACGACCGCATCTTTAAGGCCTGCATAATATTTTTTACGAAGTCCATACTGCCGGTAGCCCACCTTTTCATAGAGCCTAATGGCGGGAGTATTTCCAGCCTCCACCTCAAGAAAGGCCCTTTTCACCTCTGCCAATTCCCAAACAAGCACTAATAACATCTCTGCAATACCCCAGCGCCGAAACTCTTTTTCAACTGCAACTGAAATAATATCCAATTCACCCTGTACCAACAGCGCTAAAAAATACCCGATTAACCTTTTTTCTTTAAAGACTCCCCAACAGCATCCAGAATCATGCGCAATAAAATAGGCGAAGTCTTTTTCACCCCACCCTTTATTAAACGTTATCTCGGAAATAGATTTGACCGCTTCAATATCTAAACAGTGAAGGGGCTTGATATCGACTGCAATTATTTTTCCAGAAGTAGCGTGACTGTGTATTTGTCTTTTAAAGATTTGACCCATTCTTCCAAACTTTTTTGTACCGCCTGTTTTTTCAATAACACAATAATATTGGGTTTGAGATTATCAAAACTGCGCCCTCGAAATTGAGCTTCATTTCTTTTGTAGTATTTTAGAATTTCGTCCTCGGTAATCACCGGAGTCACCGTCTGTATTTTTAATTCCACAAACCTATCGGCACTTAGGGTCCGAGTCATTCGCTGTGCTAATTCAGCCTCCGTCTGGTCAAATCTCTTCATGACCTCTAAAATGCCTTTTCTTTTTATCGAGTTCTCCTTTAGCCAAGCGGTCACTTCAGATTGGACAGCTATCTCCTTCTGAATATTCTTCATCTCAGCAAGAACCATTCCCTCTAGGATTAATTTTTGCACCGTCCTCTTTAGTTCATCCCCCTCCTCTTCAGAGAGAACCGGTTGAACCCCTGTTTTGATGCGATTAAGTGACCTAAATATATAGGCATCCTGGATGGTAATCACCCTCTTGTCGACGATAGCAGCGGTGCCGTTTATCAACACACCCCTGCTTATAGAAGGGACTAAGCAAAAACAAAAAAGAAGAACAGAATACAGTAACGTTCTATTCACTAGGCCAAGACCGCGATAGCTTCAATCTCAACAAACACACCCTTGGGAAGTTTACTAACCTCCACCGTGGCGCGCGCTGGATAAGGAGCTTTTATAAAGGTAGCATAGACCTCATTGAATCTAGGAAACTCACTCATTTGAGTGATGAATACCGTTGTTTTCACCACATGTTCTAAACCCAATTTTTGACAGGCCAAAATCGCTATTAGATTTTTCATCACCTGTTCGGTCTGCAATTCGATCGTATTTCCCACCACAGCTCCCGTTTTTGGATCTAGAGGAATTTGTCCTGAAATAAATAAAAATCCGCCTGCCTTCACCGCTTGAGAATAGGGGCCAATGGCCTGAGGTGCCTCGTTTGTTGCTACGATCTCTTTATTCATTTTTTATTCCTTCCGTTCAAATGATATTTGAACATTCACTTTATGCTTTTCCATAAATTTTGTAATCTCCTGGGAGAGATCAATTTTCCCTAGCACTCGTCCAAACTCCTTAGCAAGTAACCCATAAAAATCATCTTTTTTCTTACCAAGTCCATCGAGGACTAAAGAGGCTAGTTCCTTAGGAAGCTTCTTATCTTTTAAATAGTTCCGTACCGAATCTTCGGTCATAAATACCGTCGCCAGACCGGTTAAGGTGAGATCCTTCATCATCTCACTCCACCACGGTTTGTCAGAGGTTTTATCGGAATTGGAATCGGAATCTAAATCTGGTTTTGATTCATCTGCCATACAGTCTCCTTAATTTCGTGCTTCGGTCTGAGAGAGTTCTCTCGCTCTCGATTCAAAGCTATCAAACATTTTAGGTAAATTTACCTCAGTTAATTTATTAGAGATCCAAGAGGGAATCAAAAAGACCACGCCCACCTCGAGTTCATAGTGCACAGCGGTCTCATGGGTGCCGTTGGAATTTAAGACCCACTTCCCTTCATTTTTTTTAAAAAAATCGCTCTCAATAAGTTTCCAGGTAATCTCATTTTTACTCACAATAGAAAATTCTAAAATATAGATAAATTTTCTTACGATTTCGATCTCAAACTGAACTCTAATCTTTTCTGGAGTGCGTTTTCCCACCACCTTGGCCCCAACGACCTCCTTTAAAAAATCTGGATATTTTTCAAATTCTGTAATCGTTTTAAATAGTGCCTCTTGCGACACCGCCATCTTTTTTTCTCTAATCACCTTAGCCATTTTTTTACCATCCGTAGCGGGGTTTATGATCAAAGGAATGCATCGTTTTAATTTCACGAATCGTCTTTGTTTCAGATCTCATTACAATAGAATGGGTATGAGCCCCACCGCCATAGTATCTGACCCCATTTAAATAACTTCCATTAGTAATTCCTGTAGCAATAAACATTACGTTTCCGCGTGCCATCTCTTCAATGCTGTAGACCTTATTTTCATCTTTGATACCCATGGCCTTAGCGCGAGCTCTCTCCTCGTCATTTCTGAATTTCAATACCCCCTGCATATCCCCACCCAAGCATTTCAATGCAGCGGCAGCTATGACCCCCTCCGGTGCCCCTCCAATGCCGATGAGAATATCGATGCCCGTTTCATCTTGGGCTGCGGCAATAGCAGCCGATACATCACCATCTCCAATCAAACGGATTCTAGCTCCAGCATCTCTGACCTCGGCGATGAGATCGGCATGACGGGGCCTATCTAAAATAATAACCATCAGATCCTGGATCGATTTATTAGTAGCTTTAGCTACCTCCTTTAAATTCCAACTAGGACTTTTGGTAATATCGATTGCCCCTTTTGCCCTACCTCCCACAGCAATTTTATCCATGTAGGTATCTGGTGCATGAAGAAAATTACCCTCTTCAGCGGCTGCAATGACCGAGAGCGCTTCGCTTCTTCCCAGTGCCGTAATAGTGGTTCCCTCTAATGGATCACAGGCAATATCGATATTGGGCCCATCACCAGCCCCCACCTTTTCGCCGATATAAAGCATTGGAGCCTCATCGCGCTCCCCTTCACCAATTTTAATCGTTCCAAAAAAATGGATAGAATCGAAGGCCTTTCTCATAGACTCTACCGCCGCATGATCGGCGGCCTTTTCATCGCCCCGTCCAATCCACCTACCGACACTAAGGGCGGCCGCTTCGGTCACTCTCACAAATTCAAGCGCAAGATTTCTATCCATGAATCCTCCAAATTTCGATGTAAGAACGCTAGCATAGAATCCTTTCAAAGGGAAATAGGCACCCTCCTGTTCCATGGAATTCCAATGACCACTCCCCTTTTATCTTGCGTAGCATTGTGACTTCTCGTTTTCTCTGGCATAGGTTCCAAAGATGTCTAGCGAGATTGAAAAGAACTTAACTAAACTTTATGCAGATAGGCTAAAGGACAAACGCCAATCTCGAACCAAGAGAAGAATTCGAATTGAGGCAGGTCCCCAGCCCTTAGGTATTATTCTCCCTCGGTATTTTAATGGAAGCCCCCAAACACTCTCTAAAATTGAGGAGACACGGGCTCTGATCTCATGGGAAAAATATGTAGGAGAGGCGGCCGCAACTCACTCTCAGGCCGTTAGACTTCGCGCGGGAACACTCACTGTAAGGGTCACTAGTCCTATTTGGATGACCCAACTCTCCCTGTTAAAGAATGGTATTTTAAAGAAATATAAAAAGGATTTTCCTAGACTAAGAATTCATAACGTTTTTTTTACTCGGTAGGGGTAGAGAGTCCCGTACTTCCAAAACCACCCGTTCCTCTAGCGGTCTCTTTAAGAGTTACTACCTCTTCCCAATGAATTTGATCTACCTTTTGTAAAACTAATTGGGCAATCCGATCCCGATGTTTAATTTCAAGAGTCTCCGAACCTAAATTAATCACCAGTATTTTTATCTCTCCTCGATAATCGCTATCGATCGTTCCTGGAGAATTCACGACCGTTAAGCCCTTTTTAAAGGCCAGACCACTTCTGGGTCTAACCTGTATTTCATACCCTTCAGGAATTTCTACACTGAGGCCGGTAGGAATCGCAGCTCTCTCTCCGGGCTTGATAATTAGGGTGCTATCGGTGCAGGCCTGC
>JABMMY010000060.1 GCA_013205415.1 Deltaproteobacteria bacterium | reverse complement strand
GAAAAGCCCTTATCGAAAGCGGCGGCATATAGTAAGGGTTTAAAGGTAGAACCCACTTGGCGTTTGGCTTGAAGAGCACAATTAAATTTGCTTTTAATAAAATCATTTCCCCCGACCATCGCTCGGACAAATCCGTTCTGTACCTCATAAGATAATAGAGCCCCTTGAATTTCAGGTTCCTGTTCCAGAGTGACCGAAGCATATTCTGCCTGTTTATCTATTTTTTCTACCCTCACCCAAATGACATCTCCCTGCTTTAAAATTTGGGAGATCTTTTTAACAGGCTCTTCATTAATTTTTACCCACTGTACTGAACTAAGAGGTAACGCTAATGACGTCTGCCCCACTCTCACAAAGGCTGTATTTTTATCGTCTCTAATTTCAGAAACTAAGGCCTTGTAAAGATGGCCTTCAGCCACAGGAGTCACACCAAAATAGCGACTATTTTTTTCATAATAAGGGGTTAAATCATATTCTAAACCACGATTTCCATTCGCGGCCTCCGGGTATAAAAGTCGAGGAGGGTTTAACTCTTCGACCACAGATAAATGTGAAGCTCGAATGAAGGCATCTTGTGGCACAGGTTCACTGAGCGACTCAATCACCCCTCTCCACCCCAATCTTTTATCAACCTCTCTTAAACCACGATCCACCGATAGCTCGGCAGCCTTCTGAAAGTCATACCTAACGGTGGTATAAACACGATACCCCTGACTTAAAATCTGTTCCGATCCGTATTTTGCCATTAAATATTGGCGAACATACTCGGTAAAATAGGGGGCCGCTGTACTATTTAATTCCTCTAAATTTCTTAACTTAAGCACCTCACCATAAGCAGAAAGACTCTGCTCCGGTGTAATAAATTTTTCCTCCACCATTCGTTTTAATACGTAACCCTGACGTCGCTTTGCTAGGTGAGGATTTTTAAGCGGATTCCATTCATTGGGACGTTGGGGTAAGCCGGCAAGAATAGCGGCCTCACCGAGCGTTAATTGCTCAACCTTTTTTCCAAAATAATTACGAGCGGCAGTCGCCACTCCATACGATCCATGCCCCAAATAGATCTCTTTTAAATAGAGAGTTAAGATCTCATTCTTAGATAGACTCTTCTCCATCCGCCACGCCAAAACTATCTCTCTTATTTTGCGGGTGATCTCCTTTTTCTTCGTTCCCAAAAGTAGGGCACGAGCCACCTGCTGAGTGATCGTACTTCCTCCTTGAGCAAACCTTGCTCTGGAAATATTAGAAAAAATGGCTCTCCCAATTCCGGTAAAATCGACCCCATGATGTTCATAAAACTTGGAATCTTCTGCGGCCAAAAAGGCCTGTATCACATATTTAGGAAGTGAATTAAAGACTAAGGGGTAACGACGTTCCGTGGTGAATTCACCAATTTTTCTCCCTTCATCTGAATAAACTTCACTCGTTTGCACATGATGAAATGTTTTCAATTTATTCACATCGGGTAACGTACTAGTTAAATAGTACAGTCCCCCTAGTCCCAGAATCGCACAGACTAGGGCGGCAAGAGAGATAGAGATTGAAGCGGTCCGAACGGCAGTTTTCAGGTTTGTTTTTAGCAGCGAAAAATTAAGTTTCATAACCGACGCTTCACCTAATATTGTTATTGGAACGGCCCACTTTTAACTGGGTAATCATATCAGATTTCTACAGCAAAGATTGCAGTATCAAGTTAACAAAATACCCACAACTAACTTGACGCCTTTCCTGAGCGCGTTATCATTAACCACTATGAAAAATATAATTAAAGAAACAAAAACAACCCAACTCACCGTGACAATTAAAGAAGAGATAGTTCACGATTTGAAGGTAATGGAAAAAAACACCCACCAGTCTGTAGACGATTTAGTGACTAAGGCGCTGCTTTTTTTTATTGCCACTCATAACGATTATTTAGGACGCAATCGTTTAATGTAGGGTTTAGTTATCGGCTACCTCAAGACACGGGTGAGCAGATCTGCAATTTCTAAGGCCACATTTCTGCAGGGCTTTCCTAGAATGGGAGTGCCGAGCATTCTAGGATAAAAAAGAAGAGGGTTTTCAAAGGACTCTTCCCATACTTTAGAATAATCTCTAGCTACTTTTCTGGCCTTCAGAGCATTTTCATCACAGGCAGACCCTAAGAAGGTTATTTCGGCCACATTAATATCTCCAGACCGCTTGGCCTCTTTAAACACGCTCAAATCGGTAGTGCCCTTTAATAGGCCATAAACCTCTGCTAAGTGACTCCCGACCTCCTCCGAAGCCACATATTCATGAATCACAAGACCCAAACTGACAGGCCTTTTTACATAATAAAAATCTAAACAACTACCCCATAAAGAGGAGGGCAGAACCATCACAATCGCTATGAAAATTTTTTTAACCATAAAAAGGATATATCGATCTTTTTAACGAGAAGCTAATTTAAAAAAATATTTGTAGACGCCCATTTGTGACACTTAAACCACATCTTTCCCTATCACGCGTAACCCTCTGAAAAGGTGAACAATTCACGCTTGTCCTTTTGTGTTGTTAAATTACCAGACAGACACCTCTTGAATTCAGAGGAGCCATTTAGCCTATTTGAGATGGCACCCATGTTGCTTTACTAAGGAATATCACGAGTCGAACTAACATTAAAAAAGGTAAGGGCGCATAGTTGACCCAATAAAAAAATATTATAAAAGGAATTGAATCTTTAATTTAGTTTTTCTCGTCCCCCCCAACGCTCTTGAGAAGGAGCTTCGAGTGTAGCTTGGTGAAGGTTGTCCCTAGGGATAATTTTCATCAAGCTAAGCTTGAACCACTTCACCTTACCGAGGTTAACGAGCTAATTGATATGGCCCCATTTTTCAGGCATTGCCGATTTAATAACTCTTTCAACTTCACTCGCCGTTTCCTCTAGCGCCTTTCCTGTAATATCGAAAATAGGCCAACGACGATTTTTCCGGTAGAGCTCTTTGCAAAATTCGATCTCTGCGATCACATGATTTAAACTAGCATAATCACCACCGGGATTTTCCCCCATCTTGACCAATCTCTCCCTCCGAATTTTCACTAGCGTTTCGGGATCGATTACCAAGGCAACCACTTTTCTCTGATCGGTTTGAAATAACTCTTTAGGAGGATCAATATCTTTTACCAGAGGAACGTTGGCCACCTTCCAACCTTTATAGGAGAGAAAAATACTAAGTGGCGTTTTTGAGGTTCTAGATAATCCCACTAAAACAATATCGGCCCGGTCTAAACTATCCGCATATTTTCCGTCATCATGTTTTACGGTAAACTCAATGGCCTCTATTCTCTTAAAGTAATTTTCATTCACCTGGTGAAATAAACCCGGTTGTGATTGGGGATCTCTTTTTAAATGGACCGACAACTTTTCTAGTAAAGGGCCCAGCAGATCTACAATCGAAACCCCCGTCTGTTGACTGGTCACATCGATAAATTTTCTTAAGGTTTCAGACACCACCGTATAAACAATAATCGCCTTAATCGCATGGGCCTCCTCAAAAATAGTTCTCACCTGAATTTCAGTTCGAATATTTTTATAGCGAATGATCTTTAGCCCAGTTCTCATATATTGAACCAACGCGGCCTTAATCATTTGGTCTGCGGTTTCACCTGTGCCATCGGAGATCAAAAATATAGTGAGTACGTTTTCAGTCATAGAGATACTCATACTTGAGCTTAGTGCCGCTTGCAAAGCGCATCGCATCTTCAATACAGATTTCTGCCATTTTCTCCCGCGCCCAAACACTGGCCGATCCGATATGGGGAACACATAGCGCATTGGGGAGGTTCAATAACCCTGAGAAAACCTCAGGCTCCTTTTCAAAAACATCTAAACCCACTGTAAAATCGGGATGGCTTATTAGATGAGAGGTTAATGCGGCTTCATCAATAATTGCGCCTCTGGCGGTGTTCACTAAAATAGCGTTTTTTTTCATTTTCTTAAAAACTAAATCGTTAAAAAGATGGCGCGTTTCTGTAGTTAATGGGCAATGGATAGAGATCACATCGGAAAGTCTTATTAACTCGTCGAAGGTAACCGATGTGGCACCCACAATATTTTTAGATGTTTTAGAAACGTATAGGACATTCTTCATTTTGAAGGCTTGAGCTCTGGCTGCAACGGCCTCTCCAATTTTTCCCATCCCCACAATACCAAGTGTCGAGAGCTCTAAAGGAAGTCCCAAAAACAGATTTGGAAAAAAACCCTTAAACCTTCCCTCTTTCAGAAAGGCCTCGGCCGGCTTGATTTTTCTAGCGCAATTAAGAATCAAGGCCCAGCTTAAATTAGCGGTAGCTTCGGTGAGTACCCCCGGAGTGTGTGAAATTCGTATGCCTCTTTTTTTTAGCGCCGATAGATCTAGGTGATCAATTCCAGTAGAAAAGGTGCACAGGTGCTTTAGAGAGGTCGCATGAGATAACACCTTTTCAGAAATGAGATCGGTAAGCTGACAAATAAGAACGTCCTTACCCTTCACCGCTTCACACAATTCATTTTCGGTCAGAGGACGACCCTTTTCATACACAACGATTTCGTCAAAGCAGGAGTGAAGAGCCGTTTTTACATCTAGAGGTAACTCCCGAGTGACTCCTAACTTCATGGAGTGTCGCCCTCTTTAATTAATTTTAACCAACCCGCAGTGGCCTTCATGATTCGAATTTTAAACTTAGTCCCCTCCTCTAAATATTCCTTCTCTAAAACTTTAGAATATTCATGGATCTGAGATTGAAGCCAGGAGTTTTCATAGGAGACGATGATTTCAAGCTCCATCATATCTCTTTCAAAATAACCAAAAATAGCATTTCTAAGTCTAACCATATCCTCTGGATTAAAGGAGGAAACGACTAAGCTATCGATATATTTTCTCTCTAAAATTTTAGGTAAAAAAACCTCTTGGAGTAGATCGGCTTTGTTAAAGATAAGCATGCTGGGCTTAGAGCCAGCGCCAATATCTTCTAACACCTGTCGAGTGACCTCTAGATGATGCGGATACTGCTCGGAGGAGATATCCACTAAATGCAAAAGTAAATCGGCCTCAAGCACCTCAGCTAAGGTCGAACGGAATGAGGCCACTAAACTGTGCGGAAGCTTGTCAATAAAACCCACCGTATCACTGAGAAGCACGGGAGGGCGGGTTTTGGGGTCGATAACCTTTACAGTGGAATCTAAGGTCGCAAATAATCTATCATCCACATACACTTGACTCATCGTCAGATTATTCATGAGAGTTGATTTACCCGCATTGGTATAGCCCACAATGGCCACCCTCAAAAAATTATCTCCGCGATGAGCCCTCTGCACCTGCCGATTGGCAATCGTATGGGAAATGGTCTCCTTTAAACGAGAGATGCGAGTTCGAATCAGACGTCTATCGATCTCAATCTGTCGCTCTCCCGCCCCCTTTAATCCAATCCCCCCTTTTTGACGCTCTAAGTGGGTCCATCGCCTGCTGAGATGGGTAGATAAATATTCTAAACTTGCAAGTTCTACCTGATTTTTTGCCTCTTTAGTTCGCGCGTGTTTCGAAAAAATTTCTAGAATAATTCCGGTTCGATCAATAACCTTGCAATCGCAGGTATTTTCTAAATTTTTCTGCTGTGTTCCCGTCAGCTCATTATCGAAGGCCACTAAGGAGCACCCATGCTCTTTAGCCAGTGCCGCAATCTCTTCAGCCTTTCCGGTGCCCACAAACATAGCGGGATGCGGTTTGTCCTTTTTTTGGATCACAGAGTGAACCACCTCGGCGCCGAGAGTATCGATGAGCCGACTTAATTCCTCCAGACTATTTTCAACTTCACCTGTAGTATCCCCAGGCAGTTGCATCCCAACGATTAAGACCTTTTGTTTTTCCTCTACTGAAAGAGTGGGTTTATTTTTACTATTGATACTCAATGACTCTCACCTCGATTTTCAAATTCGCCCATACACAAATATATTTTTTGAAGGCTGCCTTCTGGCCAAACTATCCATTCCTCAGGCACTTCACCCGATTCGGAAATAATGGCTATCGATTTTAAAGCCATCGTCTCGCAATTTTTTTCTAGAGCCTGTCGTCCCAATTCTGAAGGACACAATATCACATAGGGGGCTTTAATTTTCTTCATTGAGGGAATAAAAACCGACATCTCTCCCATGGTTTTTCTGGCCTTTCTAACCTGGTGATTTAAGGTCCAATCCAAACAACGAATATTTTCATGGGTTAGCTCTGGGCTTCGAAGTGGATGGCACAAAATAACCACACTATCGACCTCTAATTGAGAAAGAATTTCGGAGTGATTAGTCAGAGCTACTTTGATAATTTCGGCCATGGGTCGCTCCTTTACGAATAAGTGTAGCTTACTTTTTTGGGTTCTTCAAAACCATTCGTGGACTTAGAGCCAGACAATTGGGGATAAAACTTAGGAATAAAATTCTTTACCGGATAACGAAGATTACTTAGCCTTATCGGTATTAGGATAAAGCTGTCGAATTTTGTCCAGAATCCCATTGATAAAACTAGGGCTGCTCTCTGAACCAAACTGTTTTGCTACCTCGATCATTTCGTTGATCGATACGGTAGCAGGGATGTCATTGCAGTGAAGAAGTTCAAAAACACCGAGACGCAAAGCATTTCTATCGACGGCAGCCATGCGATTGGGACGCCAATTTTCTGAGGCATTTTTTAATATACTATCAATATTTTTTAAATTATCGGTCACTCCGATAACTAAGCGGCGAGTGAAATCATCGATCTGTTTTTTATCTAAGGAATAAAATTCTTCAAAATGCTTTAAGGCCTTTTGCGTAGATAGTTCCTGATTGAGATCCAATTGAAAAAGGATCTGAAGGGCTTCCATTCTATTTTGTCTTCGAGCTGATTTCATAAATCCTTATAGATAGGGTACCTGCGACATAACTCCATCACCTCCCCTTTTACCTGTTGCACAGTGGATTCACTATAGTCTGAGACCACCCTAGAGATCGATTTTGCTAACCACCCCATGTCGGTCTCTTTAAGACCTCTAGTTGTGATAGCAGGGGTCCCGATGCGAACTCCACTGGTAACAAAAGCACTCGCCGTTTCAAACGGAACGGTGTTTTTGTTAGCGGTTAGACCTACTCTGTCTAACCTCTCCTCGGCCTCTTTACCTGTGATCCCTTTATTACGCAAGTCAATCAAGATGAGATGGTTCTCAGTCCCACCACTCACTAAGGTAAACCCCTCCTCCAAAAGATGCTCCGCAAGCACTCGACAGTTTTTAAGCACCTGAACCTGATACTCTCTAAATTCTGAGGTCATAGCCTCTTTGAAAGCAATAGCCTTTGCTGCTATCACATGCATCAACGGCCCCCCCTGAATTCCAGGAAATATTCGAGAGTTAATTTTAGCTCTCTGAGGCTCCTTAAAAAGAATAATTCCACCTCTAGGCCCTCTTAGGGTTTTATGAGTGGTGCTAGTCACGATATCGGCATGACCTATGGGAGTGGGATGAAGTTTTGCCGCCACAAGCCCCGCAATATGTGCCATATCGACTAAAAAATAGGCTCCGACCTCTCTAGCAATGGCCCCAAATTTTTCAAAATCGATAATTCTAGGAT
>JABMMY010000059.1 GCA_013205415.1 Deltaproteobacteria bacterium | reverse complement strand
TTTCAGTAATTGGAAATCCTGAAATCCCATGTTTCTTCATTAGAGAGATAGCCTCTTGTACCGTCTGTGTGGGCTCTAAAGTAATGGGGTCTAAAATCATTCCACTTTCACTTTTTTTAACCTTCTCAACTTCAAAGGCCTGCTTCTCTGGGGATAGATTACGATGAATTACTCCAGCTCCACCATGCCGCGCCATTGCAATAGCGGTCTGACTCTCAGTCACCTTGTCCATTGCCGCTGAAATAATGGGAATCTTAAGATTAATGTCTTGCGTTAAAAAAGATTCGGTTTCTACCTCAGTAGGTAACACCTCCGAAAAACGAGGCACAAGAAGGACATCATCAAATGTAAGACCTTCCCGAAGTGAATCAATAGATTTCATTGTAAGTTTTATAAAATTACTTGTGATTTAAGCCCGCGTCAAGCGACTCCCCTTTTGAATCCACATAAAAACAGTTATACTCTTACTTAATCGTTCGTTTAAAAAAACCTTATGGAAAATCAACAATACCCATTCGATAGAGTTTCTTCGACATCCAAAAATGTAACTATCGATTGCTCGATAGTCATGCCGGTATTTAACGAGGCCGGTATCGTTGAATTAACGGTACGTGATTGGAATCGGCATCTGCTAGAAATGGGATTAGAGTATGAGCTGATCATTATCAACGATGGTTCCTCCGATGGCACAGGCCGAGTTCTTGACAGGTTACGACGAGAAATCCCACAAATCCGAGTCATTCACCAGCTCAATACAGGTCACAGTCAAGCCATTCGTCGAGGATACTCGCTTGCGAGAGGGCAATATATTTTGCAATGCGATCTAAACGGTAGATATGAGCCAGAAGACTTCACTCATCTCTGGGAGGCAAAAGGAACACACAAACTTGTTCTTGCCAATCGTACCCATCGATTAGATAGCTTGCCCAGAAGAATTCTTTCCTCTGGATTAAGACAAATGACCTCATTAATTTGTGGGGTCACATTAAATGATCCCAATGTCCCTTTTCGTCTTTGTGAAACAGAGACAGTACAAAAATTTTTACCACTTTTGCCATTAGGATGGAAATCCACTAATTTAGCTATTTCAATTTCTGTTGCTAGAGACCTTCCTCAAATGATTTGTGAAGTAAAAATTCCATTCCGAAAAAGAGCGATGGGAAAAAGTTCAACTAGTCTCTATGTTCTAACCAACTTAGCATTTGAATATTTTACCGAACTATTAACATTAAGAAATCTTCTGAAATCTAATAGAAAAAAACTTACATTCCTAAGCCCTGCGGCAATATAAGATTTCATCGCTTCTTGTAACTATCACTATTTACGATTCAAACTCTAACTCTCCACATTCACTCAGAACAGCCAAGTTTTCTCCCTTTTTTTAAAAACCGTTACTCTTCATAATAGCTCCTTATTTCCTTCATATTTTATTGGTACTGTAGATAAAGGAGACATACATGAGCAGCCCCCATAAAAAAAACGGTCCTAGCGAAAAAAAAACATTAACCAAACTCTGTACCCATGCAAAGTGTAAGGATGCAGCTAGTTCAAGCGGTTATTGTCGAATGCATTACCTCGCAAATTGGAAACGGATTAAACTTAACAAACAATTAAAAGCAGAGGCCAGACTGAATCACTTCGTAGATGAGTTAGCCAAAAAGTATCCATCTAATTATCTTGAAAAATTAAAAGAGGGCGTAGAAAGCGAAGAAAAATTTGCGGAAATTACAAAAGAATTAGATGTCGAGTCTAAAGAGGCTGCAAAAGAAACCGACTCAGAATTTTTAGAGCGTTTTTTAAGGGTCGTAAAACCTGGCTCATAACCTTTTTAATCCACAGAAAAATGAATTTGTCTTTCACGAGGGACTCCTACCGTATTCTCTAATCGTAGAAAGTAGGTTCCTTCCTTAAGTGGCGCTACAGAATCTAAATTTAAATGGGCCTTCTCATCAGGAATAATCGACTGAGAGGTGAGCATCTCCTCTCCTAAATACCCTCCAAAATCTGTTTTCAATACCCTAAAGAGACTAGCCTCTACAGACTGTAAGATAGAAACAGGAAATTGATTATCTAAGAAGTCCTTCAAATGAAGTACCGGAAATCCAAAGCCCACAGAATTATCAAGCTTCAAATTTGATTTTCCGATAGCAAAACTTTCATCCTGTTTAATTCGATTAGGCATTGGAATCACAGGATCTCCCAAAAGCTCCGTTATAAAATAGCTCCAAGCATTCTGATCCACGGCAAGATCATTTCCATATTCAAAAACAAAAGCTTGGAGAGCTTTCAAAGAAAAATCCCCTATTCTTCCCTTCCGTAGAACGCCATATTTTTGATAAAATGTTTCTAGAATTTGCAAACCATAATTACTACCTTTTGATTCCAGATTTCCAAATTGATCAATATCATAG
>JABMMY010000058.1 GCA_013205415.1 Deltaproteobacteria bacterium | reverse complement strand
GACAGAAGAAGGGCCCCCTCCTTTTCCTGTCCGGTTTCTATTAGTGCCATTCCAGAGGATAGCCTTTGCCTCGGAGAAAGTGTTGATTTTACCTGTAACTCAAACCAAGTGACCACATCTCCATAATCTTTAAAGTAATATTGAGCCTCTAAAAGACTCTCACTCCAACCCCGATTCATCTCTACTACTGAGCTCGCTAATTTTAATGTTTCATAAAACTTATTAAACAAACTCAATTTTTTTTCACAATTGGCCTTTGCCTGCAACACAAGAAGGTTTCCATTTTCCAAAGCGATCGACCGATTCAGCAAAGCTAATCCTTGAGAAAAATCTAGGAGTTTTATTTTTGTCATCGCCTGTAAATATAGACTCTGAGATTCATCTTTAATGAATCGATTCTGCATTATCCACAGTCGCTCTTGAATATCTTTAATCACAGAGGGTGACAGAATATTTTTTTGTTTTTTTAGAAATTGAAGAATGGTTTGCTGTGCCGTTTCGTGGCCCTTGATCAACAATTCTAATTCCGAGACCTTCAACATAGCCTCTACAGATTGAGGTTCAGTTGTATAAACTTTAGTCCAAAGATCTAATGACCGATTGTAATCATGCTTAGAGGAATAATAATCTGCCGCAACTGCCAAGGGAGAGGATGGCGATGACGATACCGCTATGGCTAAGGCTTTCGCACTGAGAAGAATATAAAAAATCCAGGCTACTAACTTCACCTATCTTTACCTCTCCCTGACTATTTAAAACTTCAAACTAGCCGTAGTTCTAAAACCCAATACGGTATAGGTGGTATCAAGCGGAGCCATTGCCGATAAAATGCCTTTACCAGGAAATAATGCTCCGATATTAATTCCGATATCAAAGTTTTTATAGGCGCTATAGTCGGTTCCCAGATCAATCTCAGTTCCTAGGTAACCATTTTCTCCATTTTGAACCGATGCCTTTTGGGCGTAAACAACCTCAAGCCCAGAAGCCAGGGAGGGTGACCAATCAAACCGTAATCCAGGTCTAAAGAATAGGACCCCGGAAAAGGAATCTTGTTTTCCGTAAACCAATAGACTGCCATTACCCACCTTACCGGGATCGGCTCCCGCCTGACTTGAATACTTCCCCAATAACTCTCTTCCTAAAATAAATCCTGCTCTACGATTAGGATTAAGTAGAACAAATCCAGTCAACTGATCATTATTTAAATTCGAATCACCACCCGCATATAAACATTCTAAAAATGCTTTTACCTTGTGATACTCATAGGTGGCATTCAGTGTAGCCCCCACTGCATTCAGCGTAGCATTTTTTCCTAAAACACCATAGTCGGTAGCCTCACCGGAAATCCAAGTCACCTCTCCACCTAGAGTAAAATAGCTCACCGTTTTTCTTAAATAAAAATCGACTACGTTATTATTTAGAGGGTATGGAGCTTTGGTAAGAAGAGGACTAGTAGCAGGATAATTATTCGGATTACCTGTAGTAGCAAGAAGCGCAGCTTGAGAATTAGAGCGAGTTTGCTTTTCATATAGCAAGCCCCCTTCAACATCGGCCTCTGGATTATCATACTGTAGATAAAAGGTAAAAAAGTCTGCATCGTTTTTATGGCCCCAAACCGATTTTTTGCCTGGCTTAGAATAGGCCAAAGCACCCACAATATGCCCCAAATGTAATCGGTACTCTAAACGGTCTAGAGTGGTCCCATAATCATCCCAAACTGCTCCCGCATCCCAGACTAAACCATAGCCCCAAGAAAAGGGCATCCGTCCTAAACGAACCACTCCGAAATCGGAGGTCCACTCAAGCCAGGCTCGATTCAAAACTAATCCTGTCGTATCGGCGTCACCATAAACAAAACCACCCATCCCCGTACCCAGAGCTGATACAGTCGGAGTAATGTCAGGGGATTCCAAAAGTGACCATTGAGAACGAACACTAAAGTGATCATCTACCACTAAATTAGGTTCTACTAACAATCGACCTCTAATAAACTGTTTCTTAGAAAAATCACCTTGGTAGCCCTGAGTTAAATTAGTGTAATAATCGCCATCGGAACGAAAGTTTCCTCCAAAATTCACAGACACAGAATGTGCGTGAAGAGAGAAAAGAAAACCCAAACCTAATAATTTAATTGCCCAGTTGTTCATATGCCTACTCATCTTTTTATTAACCCATTTATGTTGATTAAAGACTGAAAACAAAAACAAGATAACTTTAACCACCCCGTTTTTGCAATTCTTCTTCTAAATATTTTTGATAAAGAATGTCCCATTGAGGACTTTTTTCTACCGGTGCTTTCTTTTGAGAAAGTATTCTCTGCCTAGCCGCGTCAGCAGCCCCTTTTAAATTTCCCAAATATAAATTAGATATTTTATGGGCCTCTCTAACGGCGATCTCTTTATTAGGAAAAGATACGAAACCCTCTTTTTCTAAACCATTCATCAAGAGATGAACAATGTGACTCATTTTTTCATCTGAAATCATAACCACACCTTAAACAATTACATTCTTCTCTTTGAGTAGTTGCTTTCTAATCATCTCAAACATTTTTTCTCGATCGATCTGGTCCCCTTTAATTCCAAGCTTTCTTAAATTCTCCGCTAAAACTTTTTCAGCCTGTAGGTTGATCTCATCTTCAACCTTTAGCTCCTTAATAAAAATTTCATGCATTCTATTAAGAACTTCAATATCGGTTTTTTTTACTGAAATTAATTGTTTAGACCGAAGTCCCACAAACAGTTTTTGACAGACTAGTTTAACTTGAGATTCTTTGAGTCGCATCGTCGTTACCTTAACGAAGGCCCGTCTCTCTTGCAATCAGGATTTAAGTTATCACATCAAAAAAAGCGGCGCGTTAACCGGCTTTACAATACAGGTAATACCCTTTAAATATTAAGTGGGTTAATGATAGTCTCACTCGTCTATAAGAAAAAACATGAAACGACAGAATCCCTTTCTTAAAATTCTAACGTCAAAAGCTGCAGTAGGCTGTGGTTTAGGGCTAATCGTTCTTGTTTTTTTGGGGCTTACCCTATCCTATAGCTTTATTAAAAACTCGATAGATGAACGTTTTACTCAATTATTATCTTTAAAATCCTCCCAGTTTTTAGGATTAATTCCTCCTCTTCACCTCGAACAGAAATTTTCTGAAGAGCAGCTTCACACTCTGCTTGAGTATTCCGGTTACCAAGAAAAAAGAAGGGGTGACGATCTTTTAACTAATGAATTTATTTGGGAGAGCGACTCTCATGGGACTACTATCGAACTTCTTCGTTCTGAAAGTATCTATCCCGGGAAAATACTTTCACGAACTCGTGTATTTTTTACCTTTAAAAAAGAGGGTTCCGACCTTGTCTTAAATGGGATCTCCGTCGGTGAGAATAATGAATCGGTGGAGACCTTTGAATTGTCACCCAAAAGAATTAGCTCTTTTTATGCAGGAAGACTGCGCACACAGACGCCGGTAGAGCTCTCAGACATACCCGTAACGATGAGACATGCTGTGATGGCCATTGAAGATATTAATTTTTTAGAACACGGAGGGGTGAGTCTTCGTAGTACGATACGAGCCCTTTATAAGGATCTACGTGCCAGACGATTTGTAGAGGGTGGAAGTACCATCACACAACAACTGATGAAAAATCTTTTTTTCTCTAGACAAAAGGCTCTGTCTAGAAAAATAAAGGAGGCCATTTACGCCTTTGTTTCAGAATCTACCCACTCGAAAGAATCTATCTTAGAGGCCTATCTAAATGAAGTTTACCTAGGGCAGTGGAGCACGCATGAGATTCATGGGGTTTCAGAGGCGGCAAGATTTTATTTTAACCGTTCTATTTTTGATATTTCACTTTCCCAAAGCGCGACATTGGCTGCCATTATTCAAGCACCCAATAGCCAGGATCCTCGTCGACACCCTGAGACTACAATCAAACGAAGAAATCTAGTTTTAAAAAAAATGCTCGAGGCCAATTTTATTCTTGCGGGCGAATATGAAATGGCCATGACCGATCCTTTAGGCGTAACTCCAGGTGAGAAAAATCTTCAAGAGACTGGATATTTTATGGATCTGGTTCTGACTCAATTACCAGAGGATATCAAAAATCGTTTAGACACCGATGCACTCACGGTTTACACCACCCTCAACCCGTTCCTTCAGATTCAGGCTTCAACTATTCTTAAAAATCATTTAGCTAAATTAAAAAAAGATTTCGCAAGTATTAGTAAAAGGGCAGAGAGAGGAGTTCAACTCCAAAGTGCCTTAATCTCAGTCGAGGTAACCACCGGTAAGGTGGTCGCTCTTCAAGGGGGAAGTAGTTACCAAAAAACTCAATTTAATCGAGTTCTCCAAGGACGAAGACAACCAGGTTCCTTATTTAAGCCCTTTGTTTTTCTGGCCGCTTTTAATAAACCGGATCTCGATCCACCTTTCACTTCATTGACAGAATTAGATGGAACGCCCTTCGAATGGAGCTACGAAGGGGGCCAAAGCTGGAAACCTAGAAATTATGATAAAGAATCTCCAGAAAAAATGACGGCAAAAGAGGCTCTTGAAAAAAGTATTAATATTCCCACTGCGAGACTTGCTCAAACTGTAGGGTTAGGTCCCATTATTGATTTGATTCGACTAGCGGGCATTCAATCTCCTCTTCCCACAATACCCTCAATTTCTCTAGGTAGCGTAGAGGTAACCCCTTTTGAACTAGCTGAAGGCTATGTCACCTTGGCAAATTTAGGAAAAGGACACCACCTCCAAAGTCTGATTAATGTAGTCGATAGTTTCGGGCAGACTATCTATGAGCCTAATAGTTCAGAGCAAGAGCGTCTGCCAGCACTTCCCTGTTTTTTAACTGTTCAGCTTTTAAAAGGGGTACTCACCCAAGGCACCGGGCGATTAGCTTTATCTAGTGGACTCCACCTTTCTAATATGGCGGGAAAAACGGGAACCACAAACGATTACAAAGATGCTTGGTTTGTGGGATTCACTCCTAAATTGCTTACTTTAATCTGGGTAGGGTACGACGAAGAGGAAAAGGTAGGCCTTACAGGAAGTGCGGCCGCTCTTCCAATGTGGATCGATTTTATGAAACAATCCACTCCCTATTTAGATGAATCCGATTTTAAAACTCCCTAAAAAGATCGGTAAAAATAATTAAGAGCTTAAATTAGAGTTCCTTCATGACGTAAACCATGAAGGTGTTACGCCATGAAGAGAATTACTAAAAAATATTATAGGGCTTTAAACGGAAAAGATAATCCAAATACAAGCTCGCTATTACTATTCATGACTGCAAGTCCTAGCTCGGTAAATAGTCGAATTCCTTGTAACGCTTTAATTTCAAATAAAGTTCCGACATTAGTTCTGATTGAAAAACTATTATCAGGTTCTCCTAAACGAAAAGAGGGTGTTCCTTGGAAACTAACGTAGGGAGTTATTTTTCCCCAGTCTTGTGCAATCATTTTGCTAAGAGTAGGAACCACTCGCAGAGCTAAATAATTAGATTGTTGAACTCGGTTTAAATAAACACCACCTAAAATGGAGAAGGCGGGTTGAGAATCTACATCGGGAGCAATGTACCAAGTTCCATTAGCGCCAAAATTGAAACCGATCTCTCCGGCACCAAATCCAAAACCGGCACCGAAATCTTCATTCGCCTGATATCGCAATTCAGAGGTCAAATAGGCGCCTCCGGGTTGAAGAGTATAAGCAGGGCTTAAGGCCACTTCATAGGTATTATTAGGAAGACCTTCTGAAATTCTGGCTAATCCCCCGGGAATATCTGCTGAAAAAGCCGACGCACATAATGTGACCACCGCTAAAAAAGAAAAATAACGCATTTTTTTGATCTCCTGTTGAAAAGAATCTTCCTATATTTTTTAGACAGTACCTGCGTCTTAGTTATTCCGCAACACGCGTGATTTTCGCGCCGAGTCTACGGAGCTTTTCATCGAGTCTTTGATAGCCTCTATCGAGGTGATAAATGCGACTCACTCGAGTGGTTCCTTTAGAAATTAATCCTGCCAAAACTAGACACGCACTGGCTCGTAGATCGGTGGCCATAATTGGAGCTCCCTGAAATTTAACAGGGCCCTCGATACTGGCTATATTTCCATTCACCTCTATTTTAGCTCCCAACCTTTGTAATTCGGCCACGTGCATAAAACGATTTTCAAAAATACTTTCTACTACGGTAGATCTTCCTTCAGCCAAGCAAAGCAAAGTTAAGATTTGGGCCTGCATGTCGGTAGGAAATCCAGGATAGGGAGCGGTCTCAATATGCAGAGGCAAATATTTGTCTGCTGGAGTTATTTTTAAGATAGTGCCTTGATTTAATTCTTCAATCTTAGCCCCCATCTGCCGAAATGCGGAGAGCACACTGGTCATCTGAGAAGAATCACAATGGTTTAATTCTAGAGGACAACGGGTAGCTAATGAAATTGAAATCCAGGTACCCGCTTCAATACGATCGGGCGGTATCGCAATCGGTTTTACTGGACTCTTTAATTTAGACCCTTGAATAGTCACCGTCTGAGTTCCCAATCCGGAAATTTTAGCTCCACAACTTTTTAAAAATTCTCCTAAAGCCACCACCTCCGGTTCGCAGGCCGCATTTTGCAAAAGGGTCGTGCCCTCGGCCATTACAGCCACATAAAGAAGATTTTCAGTTCCCGTGACGGTCACTTCAGGAAAAAATATTTCAGCTCCTACAAGTTTATTTTTTACGGTGGCGTGGATATACCCCTCTTCAACCTCGACGGTGACACCCATTTTTCTTAAGGCCTCAATATGGTAATTGACAGGCCGAGCACCAATCGCACACCCTCCGGGCAAACTTACTTTGGCTTCACCATATTTTGCCACTAAAGGACCCAACGCTAAAATTCCAGCGCGCATCTTTTTTACCAGTTCGTAGGGCGCCTCTTTTTTTGTAATCGTTGGAAAAATAGAAACTCTTCCCAACTCTTTAGCCCACTCCGTTGCACAGCCCATAATTCTCAAAAGAGATAATGTACTTTCGATATCCCACAGACGAGGAATATTTTCGTAAGTTACCTTTTCATCAAATAAAATAGAGGCAAAAAGTAGAGGCAACGCAGAGTTTTTTGATCCACTCACATCCACAATTCCAGATAGTTTAGAGGGGCCCTCAATGATTAATGAATCCACTATTTAATCCCTTTCGCAATCCTTGGGTGTCCTGCGTAATCTCTCAAAACTTCAACCGATTGAAAACCTGATTTCATTAAAATTTCTTTAGCCGCAATCTCCTGATCACTTCCAATTTCGGATAGGAATAGCCCCTGTGGCCTTAAGAGCTGAAAACTATTGACTGCTAGGTGTTTAAAGATCTCCGTCCCCAGCTCACCACCTATTAAAGCTAATTTAGGTTCACACTGCACCTCTTGACTTAATTTTTTTACTTCAGAGGCCGCAATATAAGGAGGGTTAGAAACTACCACATCGTAGGGAGCCCAGTCTTTGGCCAGTTCAAAAAAGTTTCCTTCATGAATGAAATACTTTGCATCCAAGGGTAATAACTGGCCTACATTTTTTCCCAAATAAGGAACAGATTCAGGATTAATCTCAAACCCATGCCATTGCCAAGCGGGTCGCTCTAATAAAATAGAAATTCCAATATTTCCAGAACCCGCTCCTAGCTCTCCGACTTGAATCGTTTTCAAATCGCGACACTTTAATAATTCTTCTACTAAATGTTCCGTTTCTTTCCGTGGAATTAAAACTCCGGGTCCCACTTCAAATTGCGAATGCCAAAACCATTCATATCCCACTAAGTATTGAAAAGGCTCCCCCTTCAAACGTCGCTCTAGTAATTGATTGGCTAATTGAAATTCATTTTCAGTTAAGGGCTCTTGCCATCGACTATAAAATTGAATGGAATCTAATGAGATTGAAGCGCCTAAAATCTGTTTCATATGCAGCATCGGATCGGCACACTGGATCCCTGACTCTTCAATTCTTTTTTTCCCTAAATTGACAAAAGATTCTAAAGTCATGAAGCCGTTTGTTTTTTCAGCGCTTCAGATTCATAAAAAGCCAAAAGACTAGAAATCATAGGATCAATATCACCACTCATAAAGGAATCGATCTGATGAATAGTAAAACCAATACGGTGATCGGTCACACGACCTTGAGGGAAATTATAGGTGCGAATTTTTTCACTACGTTCGCCACTACCGACTTGAGATAATCTATCTGCTGAAATTTTAGCGTGCTGCTCTCCACGTTTCATGTCTAGTAATCTAGTTTTCAAAACTTTGAGTGCCTTAGCTTTATTCTTATGCTGAGACTTCTCATCACGACACACACAAACAATACCTGATGGAATATGTGTGACGCGAACGGCAGAGTCGGTGGTATTAACACTCTGCCCTCCAGGGCCTGAGCTTCTAAACACATCGATGCGAAGTTCGTTAGGATCGATATTCACCTCTACATCCTCTGCTTCAGGCATGATGGCCACGGTGACGGTGCTAGTGTGAATACGTCCTTGAGTTTCCGTCTTAGGAACTCTCTGAACGCGATGAACTCCACTCTCATATTTTAAAACACTATAAACTTTATCCCCTCGAATCATGAGAATAATTTCCTTAAACCCGCCTACATCATTCGACGTAATCTCCATCACTTCAATATTCCATCTTTTGCTCTCGGCAAACTTCGAATACATTTTAAAAAGATCACCCGCAAAAATACCGGCCTCATCCCCACCGGCAGCTGGACGAATTTCAAGCATGATATTTTTGTCATCATTAGGATCTTTAGGCAGTAAAAGAATCTTCAGTCGTCGTTCTAATTTCGCAATTTCTGCCTCAAGAAATGAATTTTCCTCTAGGGCCATCTGCTTTAATTCACCAGAATCTTCTCTGATTAAAATTTCATTAGCCGAAAAGTCGGTTCGTAATTTTCGATACTCACGATAAGTTTGTACAAGAGGCTGAAGGTTACTGTGCTCTTTGCTTAACTTTTGACAAAGACTTTGATTTGAAGCGATAGCAGGAGAGGTCAAACGCACTTCGATATCTTGAAAATGCGCCTCAACTTCGTCTAATTTATGAAACATTTAAGTGCTACACACCAATTAAGAGGAACGTTTGGTGCCGTATTTTTTCATGAAGCGCTCTACGCGACCTTCAGTATCTACAAGCCTTTGTTTTCCAGTGTAAAGTGGATGACAGGCTGAGCAAATCTCAACGCGAATGTCTTTTTTTGTAGCGCGAGTGAGAATCTCATTTCCACAAACACATCGTATTGTTGTTTCAAAATATTCTGGATGAATTTCGGATTTCATGAATGTCATTACTCCTGTGTCACTTCTTAAAAACGAAGAATGGCAATTTGGCATAAGTCTCAAGAAGTTGCAAGAGCTAAAGCCGGAAGTTTATATCGAGGAGTCACTCTATAAACCTCCCCTTCTAAGCCATTAACACTCATAATTTCGACAACTTGTCTTTGCCCCTGTGTTTTCTCTAGATAAACCACTCCATGAATAGCTGAAGCAATCCACTCTTTTACCGTTCGTAAGGGAAGAGAAACGCCAGAGATCATTATTAACCCCTCCAATCTTCGCAGAGCATCTAAGGCACTATTAGCGTGAATGGTACCCAGAGCCCCTCGGTGGCCTGTATTCATCGCTTGAATCATATCGAAAGCTTCGCCCCCACGGCACTCACCTAAAATTAAGCGATCGGGGCGCATTCTTAGCGAGTTTTTAACCAGGGTCTGAAGAGTCACCTCCCCTCTTCCCTCGGGACTAGCGGGACGGGCCTCTAGATGAATGACATGGGGATGGTCCACTTGAATTTCTTTGGTCTCTTCAATGACTGTGATTCTTTCGGTTTTTGAAACTTTCTGTAAAAGACAGGAAAGTAGCGACGTTTTTCCTGTCCCAGTTCCCCCCGCAATTAAAAGATTCGCACCTCGCAAAGTTTCTTTTTCTAAAAATAGAGCCGCTTTTTCAGGACAAAAATCATGAAGAGTTAATTTACCAACCCTACGATGTTTTCTAATACTGATAAAAGGCCCTTCAACTGCAATGGGTGGCAAAATAATATGAAACCTACTTCCATCGGCTAGCCTTCCATCCAGATAAGGTTGCGCGGCATCCACTCTTTTTCCTAAAGGAATAATCATTCTCTCGATCAACTCCTGAAGAATTTCGCGACCTACAAAAGGAGTTACTACAGAGCTAAGCACTCCTCCTTTTTCTATAAACATTGTTTTAGTTCCATTGATGACGATATCGGTAATCTCATCGTCAATAAAAAAAGGAATGATTACCGAGCATTTTCCTACGAATTGCTTTTCTACAAGTTCACAAGACTGCATATGAGATCACCTATATTTTTCTGTTTTTTCTTTGAAGGTCTGGCGAGTTGCATTTTCTTTTGCCTTCGTAGTCATAGAGAAGGTAACTGCCATTAGGAGCTCTGTTTGTTCTGAACCCTCGGAGGTCTTGGTAAAAAAGAGGGGGCCTATTAAGGGAATTGAACTCAGGAAAGGAACTCCCTCCTTTTCTTTTTTAGAATTCTGCTTTATTAAGCCGGAAAGAATGACAGTTTCGCCGTCAAGTGAACTCATTTTTGTTTTAAGGCTTCGGCGACTCAGAGCAGGAATGCCCTCGATATTTTGGGATGATATTAATTCAGAAATCTCTAAATTAATATCGGAGCTAATATGAATTCGATCCACACTTTGAGGAAGTACCTTTGCAGTAAGGCCATACTCCTTCCATTCGATACGACGATAATTTCCACCTAAATTTTGGGTGCTTGTTGCGACAGGAAATTCACCTCCAGAATGAAATACCGCCTCCTCGCCCAATCGCACATACAATTCAGGATTCGCAATTATTTTCGCCCAACCCTCTTTTACTAAATGATGTAACCAGCCCTGAGCTGATACCAATGACATTTCATAATTCACTCCTGTCATCGAAGCACTGCTAATGATATTTGCAAGACCAGAAAACTGTAGTGAATCGGGCCATCGAAAACCGCTTATCTGACTAAAGGCTTCATCCATCTCTAAAAATTCGAGTGAAACTTTTACCACCTCACGATCATTAGCTAGTGATGAACTCTCTGCCTCAGAAGCTATAACCCTCACTTCATAAAAAAATTCTTTTCCTGTTTCCGTCCAAACTCTTACGGTGCTGCTACCTTTAGTTTTTCCTATGAGTAGAAGTTCGGAGGAGGAGATCGTTTGCGCCTTTAAAATCTTACTATTTCCGACCGCGACCCTCTTGAGCTGTGGAATTTTTAGGGTGCGGCTAGAATTCAATCCCATACGAATTACCTTTGAAAAGGAATCCGATTCGGCTCTTATTTTGATTTGAAAAAAAACAGAATAACTTAAAAGTAAAAACCAGAAGAATGGGCGCATAGATGTGACTTCAAAAGCAATCCTCTGGCCAACAGGGCTAGCCAGAGAAGACTGCGCCTTTTTGCCCCGTTAGGTGGAGTTCTGGTCTTATCGACCATTTCGAAAACTCCTCTATAACCCCTGAATGCCTAAATTATTTTGGTTGTTACGGTCTCTTAACCAGTTTCTGTTATCGGATCGATTAGCTACATTGATGTACTCCGATATAATATTATTTCCAATATACCCACCTGCATGAGTCACTCCCACAATTACCAATTCTCCATTAACTTCGGCAAAGGCGGGCCCCCCCGAATCGCCGAAACAACTACCGGCCCGATTGCTAGGCCCTAAAATGCCCCGTGCATAACTTCTTGGAGTCAGAAAATTTATATAGGAATCGATACCGGCTACCATATTGGTACCCGTTCTTTTAAGCCCCGCTCCTCGTTTTGTTTCTAAATTATTACAACCGATACCCACCAATCGGAGTATTTGTCCTTCCGATACTTGATTTCCGAAATTATTAATTTGATCGCCAGAGGCTGAATTTGGCTCGAAAACTAAGATTCCAATGTCATTAGCATCATCTACCGAACCCGACCCCATCACGAATTTTGTATAGGTAGAAATAGTTCCTTGAGAGGTTTCAAAACTATAACGACCCGATAGATTCAAACAGTGAGCGGCTGTTAGCACAGCGCGATCACTGACAAAAGTACCTGTGCAGATTCCATTTCCCTCAGGCAGAATGACCATTCCAACTCCAGGAAAACCGGAGGTAAGTTCGATCATACTTCCTGATGATTCGGGTAAATTTTGATTTGATAGTTTATTACCGCAAGCTACTAATGACAGACTAATGATAATAAATGCGAGTAAACGCATATAACCACAAACGTACTTCACCATTTTGTTGCCCCTTAAAGTAGGGTCCCCACTAACGTGCTACACAATCTAAATGGAAACCTTTTTTATCTATTAGTTTTTATAAATGCAATGAAGGGGCCGTCTTAGGCTAGGAGTTACAAACTCTCGAATTTACGCCGTAATTTTCTGTATGCGTTTAGTCTGCGATCGGTCGAAGGAACCTTAGACAACTGACGAACTTTTTGGCACGAGTGGGCTCTCAGGAACATTATTATATTGTTTTCAGGAGGTTAAGGTGACCAGTTCTTAGGCAATGGAATTTATTTTCATTCGCATGTTTCTTAAGTTTTAAATAATGCAGAGGTTTCGCTTAAAACAACACAATCAATTGTTAGCTAATGAGACAAAAAACATAATTCAAATAAAGTAGGAATGTAGCTGTAAATATGATGATTCTTCCATAATGTGAACCTTTAAGCTAACGACCCCTATTTTAAAAGATGGGGGAACTTATCAAATCTAATAAACGGCCCTTTTTAATCGAGTGAATTATGCCGCAGCAAAAGAATGTGCCCCCGACAGGAATCGAACCTGTAATTAGGGATTAGGAATCCCTCGTTATATCCATTTAACTACGGGGACAGATATCGGGAGACTTTATCTAGAGTTTGCTTATTCTGCAAGATGTTGCCAGCCCTAACAAGAGATTAACGACTCTTTGACAGTGCCACCAGCCTCCCTTACAAATTGAAATATGTGGATGTTGGGGAAATTTAGGCTTTATCTCGTATGGGTTTTGCTGATAAGTGGTCATGGGTTCGCGATCGAATTTAATGAGTCTAACTTTATTATTCCCATTCCCAATAAACGTAGGGTCACTAAGTTAATCCCTTTTCCTAATAGAACCCGAGATACCCTTATTTACATGATGACCCTTTTTTTAAATCCCCTCGAGGAAAGTTTGTCTGTCATCGAGAGTCACCCACCCCAAAAAATAGATTGGGCCTTTATTCCAGCCGCCTCTTTAGCACCCGAAGCCTTAACTGTTTTTAAAGAGGCGAGTCGACAGGAAACTTCGGCATCTGTTTTTGAACTACTAAAAAATTTGTTAGCTACTCAACCGACTCTAAATGCTAGGCATTTGCACCACTCCCGTTTTCCAGTTCCTGAAAATGTAAACCAATTACAAAGCCAATTCTCCTATCACAGTTGGAATAGGGAGGTGATTGAGGTCAGTTCAGTGAAAGGGACCCAGAGAACTATCTATCGCAGTCCCAGTGATTTACCAGAGATCTCAATTTCAGAAACTCATGTTATTTCCGATGATACGGTAAGAGAAACGGAACTTATTATTTCGAGAGAAGATTTGAGCGGACAATTTGATTTTTTTGCTTACGATCAGAAAGGCCTATTAACTCAAACCTCCTTATTTCATTCTCAAAACGGAAAAAAAGTAAGCGCCCCAGTTCCTTACTCCTGTTTAACCTGTCATTATGATGGAACTCGAGGTGTCTTCCAGCGTAATCCTGTTTTTCAATTCTTAACTGGACGACACAAATAACCTCTCTACTCCTCTAGAAACTTCAATTCGATACCAAAGGTTTCTGGTAATTGAACGACGGCGAGAACTGCAAATAAAACTGCGACTACCGCTACATAAGAGGCCGCAGTTATCACATCCATACTTTGGTTTAAAAACTCAAATAAAAATGAAAGAGGTATCACCGAAGCGCGAACAAAATTAGGAACAAGAGTTGTGACTGTAGCCCTTAGATTGGTGCCAAAACTTTCCGCGGTCATTGTCACTAATAGAGCCCAATAGCCCGCAAAAAACCCCAACACAAAACAGATCGAGTAAAAATAAAATTGAGACCTTTGATGGGCTGTTAAATAACAGGCGATAGATACAGTTAATAGTACAATAAATAGAATGACTATTTTCTTGCGTGATTTGACCCACTGGCTGAGCGCTCCCGATACAAAATCTCCTAGCGCAACACCAAAGTAAGAATACAAAACCGATTTTGAAGCGGTGATAGGTTCACCAGAAATCGAAAGTGCTTTTCCAAATTCAGGAGCAAAGATCATTAAAATACCGCTATTAAACCAAATAGGAAGTCCAAGTAAAACTAGGTTTAAAAATTTCAACACTCTTTTAGGGGATCGAAATAACAATCGAAGGTCCCCTCTATTTTTGTTCTGAGAGATCTCCTTAAAAAGCTCGGGCTCTGGAAGTGAAACACGAAAAAGTAGTAGGGCAATACCAATCATTCCCCCTATCACATAGCAAACTTTCCAAGAAAAAAATTCCGATAACAAAGCCGCTAGCATTCCTCCCATGAGACCAAATCCTGCTACCGTCATAGTTCCAAGGCCCCGTTTTTTTGAGTCCATGCTCTCACTGACTAAAGTAATAGCAGCCCCTAGTTCACCCGACAGACCCACCCCTGCAATAAATCTTAAAAAAGCATACTGGGGAATATTAGTTACAAAGGCATTAAGAAGTGTAGCGACAGAATAAAGAAGAATAGAACCGTAAAGAACCTTAACCCGTCCCTTTTTATCCCCTAAAATCCCCCAGATAAAACTGCCGACAATAAGCCCGCCCATTTGCATATTGAGAAGAAAAATGCCTTGGGTAAAAAGATCGGCCTCTCTAACTCCAATAGCAAGAAGACTGGAGCGTCTCAGTACAGAGAAAAGAAACAGGTCTAAAATATCAACGAAGTAACCTAAGGAGGAAAGAATAATGATTCTAGAGATCATAGTAATCTTTTTACTTCGTTATCTGCCTCACCCACCTATGGAGCCTTGGGATAAACTCTCAGATAAAATCGTTTTTTTGCTTGAGGTTTTATCGTCTCACCTTGATTCCAGATTTGAATATAAGCATAATCTGAACAACTTCCGTCGGGGCGATTAATCTCATCGCACCTTCCTTCAGTTCCCAAGGTGAATTTAGCTAAATCTGCTTCTGAATTAAGAATGAAGGTTAAATTCCCCGCCTCCTCCTTGGTCCAGTGGACCGCTCCTTCAAGAGCCCCTCCAGAGTAATTAACTTTTACAGTCACAGGAAATTTGAACCGATAATTGGGGGCATTTTTTACTCCCACCTCCATATTAAAGCTAGCAACCTCTCCCTCAACCCATTTTATTTTAATAGGATTATTACGACTACCAGGGCCTGTGCTGGTAACTTCATTAGCGCCATTTTTTACTACAAATAATGCCGGCGTAGATTCTTCCATATTGAAGTTTCTACCATTGAGTGCCTTGAGAATGAGATCCTTAAGTTCAAAGGGCGCTCTAACTCCCTCTCTACCCATTTCATCTGCAAACAACATGTGTTGAAACCACTCTACCGCAGTTAATGCGGGATGGTTTCTAGTAAGTCTCATGGTTTCCATCGTGAGATCGGTTACTTTATGAAGACCAGATTTTCCATAACGAGCCATAGCCCCCTGCAGAAAATCGTTCATCGATCCTCCGTAGGCCTCACCATCGTCATGAACTTCATTAGTTAAGTAGTACCCAGTTTGGTTAAAGATTCTCATTTTTTCTTTACCAGGAAAATGCAATCCCCCAGTGATATCATTTAAAATCAATTGCGCTACAAAGTCGGCCATTCCTTCACTGAGGCCGCCAGTATCTGCCAATTGAATATGATCTCCCATCAAACGATCCATCACACCATGACCTAACTCGTGCCAGATAGTAGTATTATCTCGAGCCATATTTTGACTGTCTGGAGAGTAGGTTGTGAAGTTGATCGTATCGTCAGTATAGAAGGCATTATTTCGATAAGAGATATCGGGATTAAAAAGAAAGGCATGAAAGGGACGGGTCGAAAGATCGGGATCGGTAAACCCTAAAGATCTCAGCGAATCAAACATTTGGGTCACGGCCCAATAAACCTGCACCTCATCAAACCCATCATTGATGTAAGAAATAGGGTCATGATTTTCAAGGCGTCTCGCAGGACGATTCCAAGCATCATCTAAAGAGGTGATGGGACGTCCATAAATAG
This sequence comes from Deltaproteobacteria bacterium, assembly GCA_013205415.1. GTDB lineage: Bacteria > Bdellovibrionota > FAC87 > UBA2466 > UBA2466 > UBA2466. The sequence continues at coordinate 17,452 of JABMMY010000058.1, read as the reverse complement.
CGGCCGAGGGGATCATCTCTTCATGATCGGGTTCACTAGCCATCACCACATATTCAGGTCGAAAATGGGCGGAGGGCGAAGGATTAAAACTTAGATTGGGTAATTTTGCTGCTTCAGTATATAAATTTACCGTTACATATTTACCATCTAAAAACACCCCTCCATTCGCAAAACTATTTTCCTCCAAAGGCAGAGCAGAAAATAGTTTTTCTACCTGGTCTTTAATGTAAGCCATCGACCAGAAGCCCTGTTTTCTACCTTCTATCGTTAGGCCCAACAAAGGCTCAAATAAACTGTCTTTATAATGTTGTGATTTAAGATTGGCTAAAGGATCCTGTCCCTTAGCCCGATGAATGGTACGATTTAAATGTCTAAGCTCACTAGCCACTCTAGCCATTTGAAGCGGAGCCGCTCGCCCCTGTTCTATCTCCTCATAGATAGGAAAGATATTAACTGGAATACTAAACTCATCCTGGCTAGCCAAATCGGCCTGAGGAAATTCTTCATAGGAACTCTTTAATACTATTTTAGATATTAAAGAGAGCACCACTACATGCTTACCTCTTTTTGCCTTTATCTTCACAACTCTAACCAATTCTCCATTTTCCCACATGTCTTGCCATGTTATTTTACGAAGAAAAGGATCGTCGGTGTTTTTAATCGCCATTCTTACAAGTTCGGTCGTATCAAAAGAACTGAGTACAGCCTTCGCAGTTTTAGCACTCCATCTTGCAGTATTGGGGCTCACGTCTATTTGAGCTTCAATCTGAATCGTTTCACTGTTTTCAAGAGAGGTCCAAATTCTTAGGCTTAATCCTCTAATAGGAATTCCCGCAGCAGTCTGTGCCAACATCATATATTGACTGGTCGCTAGTTTTCGACTTTCCACCAACATGAAATTGGAAGGGGATAATTCGATGGCCGTTTTCGTACGAATCACATCGAGCACATGGACTAAATTAGAATTCTTATCCTCTTTTCCAGTCCAACGAACCGATTGAGGTTGTGCTAAAGAAATAGCACTCAACAAAAAAGAACAGAGCAAGCTAGATTGTAAAAAAATGACCTTCATGAATTTAATCCCCCATTTTGAAACAGCCTGAAATCGTAAGAGATTTCACCTGAAGCCTTAGACCTCTTTCATGACCTAAAGCATAAAAGAGGTCTATTAAATAAATAGCCACACCGCAGCACTTATGTCAAAGAGTGTTGCCAAATAGGAGGGTTATTTGTTTAAGTGGTGACTGGCAACGGGGAAAACTTATGAAAACTATTAGATCGAGAGTTTTGTTTTATTTTTTGATAGCCTTTCAAGCCTCCATTTTTGGTACTGGGCCCACTCCAACAGATTTTAAAATGGGCCCGAGTGCTAAAATTAAAATCTATCAAAATTTTCCTATCTACCTAAATAATCCGCAGATCGAAAGAGCCGTGATTGTTATTCATGGCGTGACTAGAAATGCTGATGAGTATTTTCAGTATGTCCTAGAGGCAGCTACCATGGAACATGTAGAAAATCGGACCCTAGTTTTAGCTCCACATTTTAAAATTGAATCCGACCCCAGACAAAATAATGAACTTTATTGGAAAGACAGTTGGAAGTTTGGAGATAGAAGCGAACAATTCCCCATAAGTTCTTATGAAGTTATTGATCGAATGATCGAATATTTGTGGCTAAGTGGACAATTCCCTAATTTAAAAAAGGTGGTTTTGGTAGGTCATTCAGCAGGAGGGCAAATGGTAGCCAGATATGCAGCGGGAAGTCCTATTACCGATCGTTATAGTATTGATATTTCTTATGTCATCGCTAATCCCTCCTCCTATTTATATTTTGTTCCTGAGCGAATGAATCATAAAAAAGAATTTGTGGTGCCCGATAATTCTTGTTCAGATTATAATTCCTACCCCTATGGAATTACATCCCCCAATAACTATATAGGCCATGTACCCGAAAAAGAGCTCGGGATAAGATTTGCTTCCAGGCCTGTGACTATTTTATTAGGTGAGACCGACACGCAATCGGAGTACTTAGATACCAGCTGTGCTGCCAATCTTCAGGGGGCTCATCGATTAGAACGAGGAATGAACTACTACCAATTCATTAAAGCTTTTTATCCAAAAAGCGGTTTAAAATTACGAACCGTTCCTAACGTAGGACATTCAGGAAAAGAGATGTTTCAATCTGATGCAGGAAGAGAACTATTATTCTAGCTTTTTTTTATTCCGTCGTTAAAATTATTAGTCATGGCTCAATCTCAAACTACCTCTCAGTCTAAACCGGTTAACGTATTTACCAATCGTCGAATGGCCGTCACATTACTTTTGATGTTTGCCTCTTCATTTCCGCTTCCCCTCACTTCATCAGGAACTACATTCCAAGTTTGGTTAAAAAGAAATAATATCGATATCAAAACTATTAGTGCCCTCACCTTAGTAGGATTACCCTATAGTTTTAAGTTTCTGTGGGCTCCCATTCTTGACAGATTTGTGCCCCCTTTTCTTAATCGACGAACGGGTTGGATTGCTATTTTTCAGATAATTTTAATGATCTGTATTGGCGGCATGGGATTTTTAAATCCGTTATCCGACATGACCTGGATTATTGTGATAGCCACCTGTATCTCTTTTTTTAGTGCTAGTGCTGACATCGTGATTGATGCCTATCGAGTTGATCTCTTAAGACCGGAGGAGCGTGGCGCAGGAGCCTCGATGGTTATGCTTGGCGGTCGACTTGCCTTTTTAAGTTCTGGAGCTTTGGCTTTGATTCTTGCCGATCATTATTCATGGCGTACCGTATTTTTAATCATGGGCTCCTGCATGTCGGTAGGACTACTAACCGTCTTTTTTGCTCCGGCCCCCGAGGTGGTCGTACCGCCTCCGAAAACACTTAAAGAGGCGGTCGTAGAACCTATTCTAAGTTTTTTTAAAAAACAGGGAGCCATAGAAATTTTGCTTTTTGTAGTTTTTTTTAAACTAGCAGACACCTTAGCCTCATCCCTTTTAAGTCCTTTTTTAGTTGAGCTGGGGTTTAGTAATACCGACATTGGTTCGGTAAATAAAGTATTTGGATTGATCGTAAGTTTAATGGGCGGCCTAGTAGCGGGAGCTATGATACCTAGGTGGGGTATCTATCGAAGCCTTTGGTATTTCGGAATTCTACAGGCCATTTCAAATTTTGTTTTTGTGGGACTCGCTATTTATGGGAAAAGTTATGGATGGATGGTGGCCTCTATAGGTGTAGAAAATTTTTGTGGAGGACTAGGAACTGCAGCTCTCGTGGCTTACTTAATGGGCTTATGCGAACAGAAGTTTTCGGCCAGTCAATATGCTTTACTTTCAAGTCTTACGGCAGTCGCTAGAACCGTATTGGCATCAGGATCCGGTATTCTAGTGGCAACTTTAGGGTGGCCAAAGTTTTTTATGCTTACCGTTTTTTTAGCGGCCCCAGGATTATTCTTTCTAAAAAGACTGGGTAGATTTGAAAAAAATGTTGCTAGATAACTTAATCAACTAAAAATTTACTATCTTTTATTTTTAGTTTCCAAACCTCTTAAATATCTTTGAATTTTAAACCTCTCTTTTTTTAGTACTATTATCTCATTTCCATTTTTCTCGAGAAGCTCTGAAGCATTCATTAGATTTGATGACCATGTATTAGCGACAAATGCAGTTCCTAGGATGGGAATATGATATTCCCAATGATTTTCTGTCGCTAAAGCTACATTGGCTGCAGATGATAATCCCACTAATCCTACATCGAAACCCACTCCCTTTAATTTTTCTAAGCCCCCGTTAACAAGCCATGTTTTTACCTCTTTTGTCGTCCAGCTTTTAGTAGTTACAGCGGCCCCTCCTCCAATAGCGCTAGCCGGTAATACTAAATTCTTAATTCCGCTTAACAACGTGGCCGTGCAATAACCATCGATCGCCCCTTTAGTAACAAAAGCAGCTATTTTACTCCAACTGTATTTCACATCATTCATTATTGATTCATTGGCGGTTTCAAGTTGAAGCCTTCTGTGTTCGATAAGTGCCAAATAAATATAAAGCTCTTCGACAGTAATAGTTTTAGCCGCTTGAGGATCCGCTGGAGCCGCTAAGGGACGAACAGGTCGTTCATCGGAGAGTATTCCATGAAATTGTTGTTCTGCGGAGTAACATTGCAATGTGATTGAAAAACCACACCACATAATAATAGTTTGCAATTTCATTTTTACCTCGTCCTAACTTAAAGACTAGAATCGGCTCTACGTCTCTCGATTTTGGTAAGTTGCAAGACACGTGCGCAGTTCTTAGACAGCCCAATATCTTTTTTACAGGCTGAAAGAGGCAGAAATTGTCTGTGGAGTCCCGTTAAACCCTGCCATTTTTAGGCTGTTCGGCCGGAGATTGTAATTCTGCATGGGGCATCTATGCGGAAATGAGGCTCAATAAAGATACAGTTGTATTTTTTCGGGCCAGTCACTAACTGTATTCGGGATCCACAGCCTTAAAAAATGGGAATTGCTGTCGCACTATCACATTCCTATTACAAAAATGCATAAACAATGACCTTTTCAAAAATCGACTCTTTTATAACCCCTTAATTTAATGGGTTTTTTAAAAATTTTTTTTGGCTTGAAACTTGAACTAGTTAATGGACAAGGAGAAATTAAATGCATAAGACTATTTATCTTTTTGCTATTTTTATATTTTTCTTAAATTCCATTCCGGCACCTGCTAAATCGCGAAGGATGAGATTCCCCTCTTTTCAATGCCCCACAGGAAATTGCGAATCTAAAGGCCCTTCAAATAATGGATTAAGCTTTACTCCCCTCACTAATACACCGACTGAACGAACCATAGCGGTTAACGGCATCGCTGTGCCAAAGAATGCTATTGGGTACCAATTTATCAACGGCAACCTCCAATGGGTTTTTAGTAACGAAGATAGCCCAGAGCCCTCGTTTATTAGCGAGGCGCCAGGAAAGATTCCCTCAGAGCCGACTCATGCTCAAGCTTCTGGGAATAACAACTCTCAGCCAGTCCGACCTGCGGGTGATGGCCCAAGGGCTCTTGTTCGCGCCAATACCAACGGAAATCCTGGGTTTCAGTATTCGGTTAAAGGCCCCGGTTTTTCAGAAAACTGTCAAGCCACTCTTATCTCGGCAAAAAATGGACAATGCTTTGCTGCAACAGCAGCCCATTGTTTAGAGGACGGGGCCGCCCGATCTGGTGCTAACTTTGATCAGAACGGTCTTGATAATAGTGCCTGTCATGAAGAGATTCGAAAACGCGGGATTAAATGGGGTCGAGCCACAATAGGTACCGCCGATTTTGGAGATGTCGAGGCCATACTTTACATTAACCCTGAACATGCAGGGGGTTCTAAATCGGAAGATTCCGCAGTTTTTGGATTTAGTTGCCCAAAGGGTGCCGGTGAAGTTCCGGTGATTGAGATTTCGGATAGGCCGCCTCAGAATAAAGAGCCTGTCGTCTATGGAAAGGTAATGGACGGTAAAGAGGGCCTTTATAATGGATATGTTTTTAGGGAACCAGGAATCGTTGGTGTTAACTACCGTTCGATTGGAGATGCGCAAGAATCGGTGATTCAGCATGAGGATGTTAAGATCCAACAGGGCGATTCCGGAGGCGCTTTCTTTAGAAAAAATAGTTCGAATCAACTAGAATTGGTCGGTCTTCTTTCGACCGGTGATGATACCAGTAGAAACTGGCCATTGGGAAACTATGCTACGAATCGTTCCTTAGATTTTGTTCGATGTATCAAGGCTAAGTTTGAGAGTGGCTCGATTGAAAACGATAAAAAGGCAATCACTACACCCGCTGAAAAGCCAACGACTAGTAGCACCACGACCGATGATTCATCGGAAAATGAATCAGTTTTAGAATCCCCCAAAAATGATTCCGCGGAACTTGTGAACTTAAAGAGGTTTAGTGAGGAGAATAATCTTGGTGTTACTGTTAAGGAAGAAAACTCAGGAGTTTTTAATTTTTGCACCGCTAATAAATGTTATCCCCCCCAAAGTGGCATTGAGAAGGCACGGAGCTTTCTTACAAAGTTAAAAGAAAAACTGATAGCCCCTAAGGACAAATCCGATAAAAAACAGGAGCCCCTTCCCAAAAAATCTCCCCAAGTAAAGAGTCCAATATTGCCAACGATCGATAAGGCTGGAACGGCCTATTCAGTGAAAGACCTTAAGTTTCTTTCCCAGATAGTTCTGCGAAATAGAGCGAATGGAATTAATACCAAGGTAATGTATGGCGCCAGTAATTGCGGGCCCTGTCAGCAAAGGAAACCGGGATTCTTGAATGAGGCCAAGACAGCGCCTACAAATGTTCGTTATTATTTATTCGAAATTCAAAATTACAAATCTGGAATTCAATCGATGCAAATTCCAGACACAAATATTACCATTGGAAACATTAGTAGTTTCCCGACAGAGGCCACCTATTAAAAGCTAGAGCCTATTGTTCTCCCTGTGACGCCCAAACTACGATCCCTTTTTAGGTGGCGCTAACTGAGATTATTTTGAATTTTTCAACATCAACCAAACCCTTGTCGGTTAGCTTAAGGGAAGGGATCACTGGTAAACTTAAAAAAGCTAATTGAAGAAAAGGTTCAGAAAGTGCACACCCTACTGCTCGACTAGCGGATCGAAGTTTTAATAAGCACTGCTCCACCTCTTTGTGAGGGGCTTCCGACATGAGTCCTCCCAATGGAAGAGGCAAACTTGCGATGACTATTTTATTTTGAACCACCACAAAACCGCCCTGATTTTGAATTAACGCTTTTAAAGCCACCTGCATGTCGGAAAGTTCAGACCCTACCACGATCAAATTATGGCTATCATGTCCCACACTGGAAGCAATGGCGCCAATGAAGTTGGGTCCAAATCCTCGCACATAACCATTTGCGGGTTTTGATCCTCGACCGTAACGTTCTAAAACACTAAGCCGGGCTACCCCTTTATCGTGAGCCATTCCCACTTCACGATCGGTTATTATTTTTCCAGGTTTAACGACGATAATATGAACTCTTCCTTCGGGTCCTTTAAGTTCATTCATCTCTGGAACATGTGCTTTAACGGTTTGGTGCGCGGAGCTAGTCACATCACTGCTCTTCTCTATTTCTCCAATCCATTTTCCTTGAGCCAAAACACCAGAAATACCACACCGATTTCTATCCTCAAGAATAACTAAGTCTGCATTGTAACCAGGAGCAATGGCCCCTTTTCTAAAACCGCCTCTATCTAATCCATAATGTTTGGCAACACTCCACGATGCTGCCCGATAGGCCACCTCCGGACTCACCCCTTCTTGAATTGCGGTTCGAATTAAATAATCGATATGACCCTCCTGTGAAATATCCAAAGGATTTCTATCGTCGGTACAGAAACCAATACTAGTCGATGTGGCTAGAGTCAGAAGAGGAGCTAATGTTTTTAGGTCCTTTGCCACACTTCCCTCTCGAATCCAGACCTTCATTCCTTTGATCACCTTTTCTCGGGACTCTTCAAGCTCAGACGATTCATGACAGGTTGAGATACCCGTAGAGGCATAAGCAGAAAGATCTTTGCCTCTTAATAACGGAGAATGACCATCAATATTTTGTTCTTGAAAATGGAGAAGCTTTTTTAAAACCTCAGGATCACAATGAAGCACCCCTGGGACATTCATCATTTCGGCAAGTCCCAAACTTTTAGGATGAGAGGCTAACGGCGCTAAAGAATCGATCGATAGCGTTCCCCCTCCATTGGTTTCCATGTGAGTTGCAGGGACACAGGAACTTAACATGACCCTCAAATCTAATGCCATTTTCTCGGCAGATTCTAAAAAATACTGAATGCCTGTGATCCCTGTCACATTGGCTAGTTCATGCGGATCACAAATAGCGGTAGTAGTTCCCTTGGGAAGAACTACAGATTCAAAATGGGTGGGAATGAGACAAGAGCTTTCAATATGTACATGGGCATCAATGAATCCTGGAACGACCGATTTTCCCTTGAGATCTATCTCTCTATTGGCCTTTAATCCCGATTCTAAGCCTACTATTTTACCGTCAATAATGCCCAGATCTCCATCTCTCCACTCGCAAGAAAAGACATCAAGGTAATTTACATTTTTTAAAAGCGTATCACACGGAATGCGACCCATTGCAGCATCAATGATTCGTGCCATTTTTTCCATGGGTTTCATCCGATCTCCTTTTGTTATTTTGATTAAGTCTAGAGTTTTCAAACAGGAAAGAAAATGATGAAATATAAAAATGAACCACTTTTTATTTATTTCTCTGGCTCTTGCCTTAATAACTACACCACTGACAGCAAAACAAACGATTTCGGCTCCCATTAAAGACAACGTTAAGTTGCTTCAGGTGCCGATTATCAGACAATCCAATCCTTATTCCTGTGGTCCGGCTAGTTTGCTTTCGGTGTTATACTATTGGAAAATATCCAGTGAAGGGGAAATGTTTTTTCATGAGCCACTTAAAGTAGATAAGGAATTGGGAACTCATCCAGTCGCTATTGCTGAATTTGCAAAAACCCTCGGCCTTAAAGTAGCACTAAAAACCGGAGTGACTCTTTCAGAAATAGAGATGGCAATAGATCGTAAAGAGCCTGTCATTGTCGACTATCAAGCTTGGGAAGAGAGTGAAACTAAAGATTACAGTGCTATCTGGAACTCCGGTCACTACGGTGTTGTGATTGGTTATGACTCTGTAAATTTTTATTTCATGGACCCTGTTTTAGGAACTTCCTATGGGAAACTTGAAAAGAAAGATTTTTTAAACCGCTGGCATGACTTAGAAACCATAAATAATAAAATAGAATATTTTATTCAATCAGCTATTTTTATTTCTGGAGTTGAAAAATTAAGTAGTTTTCCATCTGACATTGAACCTATTAAATAAAATAATACCTGTTTATCGATTCAAAAAATTATGTCTTCGAACCTATTTTAAATCATGGAAACGGTCTAATGAACCACCGATTTTATTTCATTTAGGGCAGAAAGCATTAATTGATAAGTTTTCTCAGTAAGTTCTCCAGTCTGAGACTCGGTCATTCCTTTAGTGGAAATAGGTGGCAAAACTCTCACATTAATAGTTCCTCTTTTTAATATCTTTTTTTCAAAATTAACCAGCACGCCAAACTCCGCAACCACAATGGGAACTAAAGGAACCTGCGCTGCAATGGCTAAATGAAAGGCCCCCTTCTTAAAAGGTAAAAGCCCTTTGCCTAAGCGATTACGAGTGCCTTCCGGAAGAATACCTATAGAAACCCTCTGGTTAATAACAGCCTGCACAGCCTCATCTATTTGGGAGATAGCCTTTCTTTTATTTTTTCTATCAATTAAAATACCGCCTGAATATTTAAAGAGCCATCCAAAAAGTGGAATCATGGCAATCTCTTTTTTTCCAATCCCTACGGTATTAGGAGGGCACATAGCGCCAAAAATAGCGACGTCTAATGCACTTTGATGATTACCTAAAACGACACAGGGATGTTCAGCCGTCAAATATTGGGTACCTTCAATATTTAACTTAATTCCCGCAATAGGGAGAATTCCTTTTCCTAAGCAGTTAACTGTTTTCGCAAAAATAGTAGACCTTTGTTTCGTGAAAATAGCTACGATAAGATAGAGAGCACTAACCAAAAATATCCAAATAAAAAAACACAGTAATTTTAAATAAAAGGTAACGATACTCATTAAGGGGAGTCTACCTGTAACTATATAAAAAAAAAAGGAGGGATTAGGTTCTTTCCTAATCTCTCCTTCCTCGCTTTTAATTCGATCCTAATTTTTACGGTAACAGGTCACGATGGCAGCCTTCAGCCTGTAGTTTTTCAATAGCAGCTGTAATTCTCTGCTCCTCTTCCTGTCCCCAAGAACCCTCGGTACTTTCTACCAATTGCCCTTTGCAGTTAACAACGTAAGTAGAGGGAAATCCACTAGTCCCCAATTGAGAAATTAATTTTCTCGAACCGTCCTTTAAAACTGGGTGATTAGGATTGTGACGTTTTATCCAAGTATCGTAAGAGGCATTATCACGATCTATTCCTACATCAAGAACCTGAACTCTCGAATCGTTAGAAAATCGTTCTGCCATATCGTTCACCTTGGGTGCATTATCATTACAGTAAGGACACCCTAAAAAGTAGGCTTCGACCACAAAAATGCCATCGGGATGATTTTGCATTTGATACACGCCGAGATCCCCATTCATTTGAGGAAGCTCTACTGGCTTAATTGCAAAAATTGACGAAGCACAAAGACTGAAACCAAAAATCAAAACTGCTGCTGCTATTTTCATAGATGTCCCCTTTTATTAAAATTTTGAGTGTTTTTTTAAGATTTAAATGAGCTAATTCCAGCTTGGCATAACTAGATTAAATTATAAATCCACCAGGGTATTTTATCGTGATCTACTGTTAAGAGCCGCTCTAACGCTCACAGGCAAGTTCTCTTTCTATTGGGCATCCTAAAGCCTTACGGACCCTGGAATCTCTCAAGATTATTTTTTCTATTCTGGATTTTGAAGAGGGGTGGGCATCGCTAAACACCCCATTGTCAACCATAGCAGTGGTTAATATTTTAATAATCGTGGGCTTGGATTCCTTTACAGATACAAATCTCTCGGCACAGACTCCGGCGGCCAAAAATCCAATAACCCCCATCCTAGCCTGGTCCGTTTCTAGCTTAGTATCTGTAAGATAATCACCTAGGACCTTAGCTCCAATCCAATCTGCAATAGCTTCACCCATTTGACTTTCTTTATTAGGATTCAGACAACCCGGATAAGAATCGAAGGCGTCAATAATTTGACGTTGATCGGCCAGGGCATCGTAAGCAGGTTCTCGATACTGACCTCTAGCTAGAGTCACGGCAACCGCCAACTTTTTAATTTCCGATCGATCTGCATTTCTAAAACCCTGTTTTCGATCTAAACAGTCCACGATATTTTTTAGCGGATATTTAGCAGGGATCACGCCGCTTAGCTCACGTTTCAAAACCCCCTTATCAATAAAATATTTAATGCTCGCTGGTGAAGCGATTAAAGGAAAAGGAAAGGCGGTCATATTGCTTTGTTTATTTATCTCCATTAATACTATTAACAATTCCTTTTTTTCAGAATCGCTACTAATTTCTCGACTTAAAACTCCCTTTAACCCCTCACCTAATTTCACCAATTTATCCGAGCTAATCTCAAAGGTACCAAACTGGGAGTGACACTGATCTATCGCGTGTGCTACTTCATGAGCCATAATTAAAAGAAGACTGCTATCTGGTAATGAATAAACGGTGGGGCACAAATTAATAGTATGATTCTTTGAACTGTAGAACGCATTAGGTTGTGCTGACAAACAATGAGGGGCATTTTTAAGCTCAATAGAATTAAGTGCCGTTAACTTCACCGTTTTAATTTTTCTAATGAGTTGGCGTTCAGATTCACTCCAATCGGCCTCTGGCTTACCGTAACTTATTAAATAGGTCATTCTGGCTTGTATAAAATCAAAAAGTTTAGCTACATACTTTTGTCTATCTGACGAAATTAATTTGATCAATTCATCGTTTGAAGATACCAATTTATTTGTCTGAGAATAAATAACTAGGATTTGCATCTGACGATAAATTAAACTGAGCTTATTTACTTGCTCATAAGTAAGGAAATTAGCAAGGGTGGTCTTAATCTCTTTTTGAGATACTAATTTTGCATTAACAGGTTTATTCATCGGCCATGGAATTTCCAATTGCGTTTTTAAATTTCCATTCCTATCGCTTATAAAATCCCAGAACTCTATAAAGTTTTCAGTTAAATAAAATTTAAATGAAGGATGGAGGGATGAATCGGAAATGTCTGCAAGAAGCGTAATTAGCCGTTGTTTGATTTCTAAAAACTTTGTGGTGTTTTTTTCAGCACTTGCAATTTTTCTATTTAGTTCCGACTGGAAAATTTGGTCGGTGGCCTGTTTTTCTAAAGCGACTAAATTAGGTAGGTAGGTCCCCTGTTCAAACATAATTTTATCGGGGCCGTCGGGATCGAAAAAAGAACAGGACTTAGTTAACGTTTCAAATTCACATCTTTTACCTTCATCGGATGCCTTCGCAAAGCAGGTCAGAGCCACAATACTCAGAATTAACCAGGTGGGCAGATGGCGTAATAATAGAAAAGATTTCTTTTTCAATCATTCGCCGCCTTTGATGAAGATCCAGAGCGAAGTGCAAATCGAAATCCGAAGGTGGGCCCTGAAATATGGGTAGCGTTGGCCATGTGAAGGTAACTAGCGGCAAAGGTAAGGCGCCATCCCCCACCTAAACTCGCTCCGAAACCAAATCCGGGCTCCACTACATAATGGCTTCGTTCATTAATTCCGAATCTCTTTAGTTCCCCTTCGCCATATCCCAGAAGCAGATTGGCCTCAAAAGCTCCCCACTTTGATACTTTTTTATCCACACCGAAGATAAGACCGCCGTAGTACATCTTCTCCTGCTGAATATTCAGTCCTGTAGGAGCTCCAAAGTAAGTAGCCAGTCCCATATACACCTGCGATGTCCCAAAGTATCCAGCCCATCTTCCGCCTACAAGCCATCCAATATTATTCTGCGGATTGGCTTTAAATCCCTTAATATCAAAACCTATTTTACTACGACCACTATCGTCCGCGTGGCATAGACTCGAACAGAATAGAAAGATGCAGTAGGTCACAGTGATAAATAAACGTGTTATTTTCATATTAAATTTCTCTTTTATACTATCGGATTAATAGTCTAAAAACATAATGGAACGACACCTTTTCAAAATTATTTCAAGTATCTTTTAATAAAATCCGTATCTTCTTTGAAGGATTTTCAATTTTTTAAGAGGTCTAATAATGAATGAGTATCGACGCCTTCTTATGTTAGTAGCTTTAACTCTCTCCCAGCTATCGGTAGCCGAAGTGGGTCGCCAATGTAATCACTATGCTTCAAATAGGTTGAATAAAAAAGTTACCTATTGTGTCGAAAGAAGCCATCCAGAACAACCGAGTTTAAATGAACCGGTAATATATTTTCTTCATGGACTCGGCGGAGACCACGATGACTGGGTAGAGAAAAAGTATTCAAAGGCACTACAAACCTTGGTAGGGGAGGACCCCAATTTCCCTTCATTGACCTTCATCTCCTTTGATACTGAAATAGATAGTTTCTTCAGCGACTTCGAGGGAGTTGCCACCGGTTCCAAATCCTATGAAAGCTGGTTTATTAACGAATTTATTCCCCTTATTGAAGATAAATTTAAGGTCTGCAAGGATAGGTCCTGTCGTGGACTTGCGGGGTTTTCCATGGGAGGATTCGGAGCCCTTAAAATAGGACTCAAATTTCCAGAGCTATTTTCCTTGAGCGCTGCCAATTCCCCTGTTCTTCCACCCTTTAGCCTCTATGAAGAGGTCGCTTTATGGAAAGACTTTTTTCGGCAGCAACCTATCGGTTTAATAAAAGGAATGGTCCTTCTAAGAGATGTTAAGAGAATTTTTCCAACGCAGGAACTATATCAAGAAAACAATCCCATAGATCTGGTCAGAAACTTTCCCAACTCCTCTTCAGTTCCAGAAATCTATTTTGATGTCGGAAGCGAAGATAATTTTGGGTTCCAAGTGGGTTACGAAATCTTCAAAAATACTTTAGATTCGAAATATTTTCCCTACACTTCATACCTTGAGGATGGAGGAAACCATTCTATTTATCTATATCGAAATAGAAACCTACTTCAATTCATGAAAAGATGGGTAAAACACCAATCACAACCTCTATGGCCACCCTTCTCCCCTTAACTCCTAAAACACCGCAAGATAAACAACCTCTCAACTATGGGGAGTTTTTTTCCGATAAGAAACAGTGGACTATAAATTTGTAAATCTATGGATACCCGCAGCAAAAATTCACGGGGCGGTGCAAACAGAGGCAATTCTATTTGTTGTTCTATCGGCAATAACCTCATTTATTCTATATAAACTTTTCCTGGGTCGACTGACTCCTGAGCGACACAAAAATCTTCGTAGTCAATTCAAGAATCTAATTTATCATTCACTTTTTTGTTGTTTATTGTTTGGATTGTTTTTCCTGGCAAAGGAATGGCCCAATCTTAATCCTACCTACTTAAGAATCGCACCCTACTTCGGACTATTCACCATCATTTCCGCAAGTATCGTATTTGTAAAAACGTGCCGAATAATTATTTTTGAATATCTCTTTTTTAGAAGCATGACGGTAGGGGTCCCGCTTTTACTCGTTAATATTTTTACTCTTGCCCTCAGCATTGTAATTGGCGCATGGCTGCTCAGCTCGATTTTTGAATTTAGACTACTTCCGCTAGTTGCCACCTCAGCAGTATTTTCAATCGTTCTAGGACTTGCTCTTCAGGACACGCTAGGAAATCTTTTCTCCGGAATCGCACTGCAATTAGACAAACCCTATTCGATAGGGGATTGGGTTGAGATTTATAATGGAGGCCAAAAGCTGACCGGCCTTGTCACTGAAATCACTTGGCGTGCTACTGTATTACTGTCAATGACCGAAGAGGTTATTAGTATTCCTAATCGAATTGTTTCCCAATCTCAGGTTAATAATTATGCAGCTAAAACCGGCCCCATTATTCGAAGCCAAGTCTTTAGAATCCCCTACGGTACTTCAATACAAAAGTCCAAAACAGTTCTACTTTCCGCCATCGAACCCATTAGAGAGATTAGAAAATTACCCGAACCCATGGTGCTGGTGATAGAAAGTGCAGAGTCCTGGATTACACTTAAGCTTGTTTACTATATTGATGATTTTGGTAAACAATTTACTATCACCGATGACGTACTTACCTTTGCGCTAGAGGCTCTTCAATCTACCGATATTTATCTAGCGCCACCCAGGCTGACCATTACAAAGAGCTAAATTCTGTCCCCTGAAACCCGATAGAATTTAATTCACTCAACTACTTCACAATGGATTTTGAAAAAATATCTTTTTTATAGTCCTTAAATAGCGACCTGTGGTTTTTTTCTAACAAGAGAACGTCATCGACCCCAGATTCTTCACAAAGTAAAAACTTACCATTTCCCTTGTATAAACGAGGCCGGCCGATAATTCTGGCCTCTGATGAAGTCGCTAACGCCTGCGTATCTTTTTTTCCAAGTATCAGATAGCTCACAGGTAGCGATCTCAAATCGATATTCAGATTACGACTAAATAAACCCCAAAACGAATGTTGAAATACCTCTTGTGGTGGCGATGCAAAATGGTGGCACCAATGGGGTTCATTCTTTGCAGATAACATTCCACAGGCTTTTTGATGCTGGCACGGAGCTAACACAACCATTTTTTCTAACACTTTTTTTCGTATTTCAATAAGACGACGGCTAGTACTGTGTGTGCCAGGCTCTACCCAAAATACATAATCAGCTTTTTCCGCAAGGCTCAGCACCTCAATTAATTCTTTTTTGCTTAGTTCATTAACGATGTGACTTAAAATGAGAATCCAATTTCCACCAGGAACCTGTACTTCAGATAGTTTTGTTAAGGGTATTTTGGGAAACCTCTTTTCTAGGTTCTGAGCAGAAAACTCCATGGCTTGACGTGACTTATCCCATAGCCAGAGATCTGAAATATTATCGGCTCCCAAATGTTCAACTATCTTCTCAGTAGCGATTCCAGTTCCCGAACCATAATCAAGCACCGTATAAGATTCTTTTTTATTGAAAATAGCTTTCGCTGAGAAATCTTTTAAAACAGCATCCCACTTCCAACCGATTCGTTGAGCAAAGGTCTCATGGTATAGCTCCAAAAGGTGAGAGGAGGACCAATAGTCTTTTTGTCCGCCTGCCGTTTCCGATAAAAAAATGGTCCTTAAGGATTTAAGAGACTCCCAGTCTGCCGAATTTAATTTTTCTTGATTCATTTTATCCATCAGACCTCTTTCATGACCTCTAGTTCTGCCCATCGAGCATATAGTTGGCTTAAATCTTGTTGTGCAGCCCCTAGTTTCTGAGTGAGCTCCGATAAACGTTTCGAATTCGTTTGTAATTCAGGAAGGGATAGTTCTGAATTAAGATCATCTACTTTTCTCTCTGCCTGCTGAATTTTACCCTCCATCAAACTGAGTTCACGAACGTCATTGTAACTCATTTTCTTTTTCTTTTGTGTCGCTCCATCATCTTGAGTTATTTTTTTTGAGGCCTTAGAGGGTTGGTTGTCTTCTCTCCATTGTTCCCACTGTGAAAGCCCTGCAAACTTGACTAACGCTCCCGTATTGTTCGCGCCGTAAGGGAAGGCTACAATTTCGGTAGCCACCTGGTCTAGAAAAAACCGATCATGGGTTACTAAAATAACAGCTCCCTCAAAATCGGTAAGACAGTTTTCTAGAACATCGAGTGTTTCAATATCTAAATCATTAGTCGGTTCATCTAAAACTAAAACCTTTGCCTCTTTCAACATGAGACGAGCAAGCAATAATCTAGATTGCTCTCCTCCAGACAATCTTCCCACTGGAAGCTCAATTTGTTCTGGAGAAAACAGGAATCTATCTAAATACCCTCTAATATGAATGGGACGGCCACGATAAATAACGCTATCGCCACCGGGGCATAGTGTCTTTTGAACGGTAAGACGCAGATCTAAAGACTCTCTTTTTTGCTCAAAATAGGCGACCGAAAGTTGGTCGGCCCTAATGACCATTCCTGAATCAACCTCCTCCTGCCCTAGTAAACAACGAATCAGGGTCGATTTTCCGCAGCCATTCATTCCCAAAAGCCCTAGGCGACTACCTGGACCGATAAAAATATTGAAATCGGAAAATAATGTTTTGTTTTCAAAGGATTTAGAAACTCCCCGAGCCTCGATAAGACGCTTGGGTTGTTTATCGGCAGATTGAAAATCTAAGCTAACCTCTCTTTTTCGATTACGATATTCTAATTCTTTAACATCATCTTGGAGATCGTAAGCTCTATCAATTCTTGCCTGCTGTTTGGTGCTTCTTGCTTTAGGTCCTCGTCGAAGCCACTCGGTCTCACGTCTTAATTTATTTTTCAGCGTGGTCTCTTCCACCTTCTGTTGAGAAAGCTGGGTATCTCTCAATTCTAAATAACTCGTATAATTTCCGCGAACTGCCAACACTCCCTGTGGATATTGCGAGTTCAACTCAAAGATACGGGTGGTGGTATTTTGTAAAAAAACGCGATCATGGGTGATCACTATAACTGCAAAGGTGGCACGCTTTAAAAATTCTTCTAACCACAAAATACTCTCAATATCCAAATGGTTGGTTGGCTCATCTAATAAAAGTAATTCAGGTTCTTTAACTAGCTCTCTTGCAAGAGCGATTTTTTTTTGCCATCCCCCAGAAAGTTTTCCTATTTTTGTTTCGGAGGAGTAGCCTTGAGACTCAATATCGAGTCTTCCAATCCATTCCCAGGTTAATGATTGAGAT
>JABMMY010000057.1 GCA_013205415.1 Deltaproteobacteria bacterium | reverse complement strand
TTCCCTAACAAATTCTAAATAAAGATCCCGTAGTCTAATGAACATGATGCTTGCCGATTTTCATGTTCACTCAACCTTTAGTGATGGAAAACTTACTATTCCCGCAGTGATTGATCTTTTTGGAAGTAGAGGCTTCGGAGCTATTGCTATCACAGACCATGTTGGGGAGAGTCAGACCCTCATTGGAAAGGCGGCGGGTCATTTAGGTTTAAGTTTGACCCCAGCGACATTTCCTATCTACTTTGAGATTTTAAAAACTGAAATTGAAAGAGCTTGGGACCAATACCGAATGGTAGTTATTCCAGGTTTGGAGCTTTCGAAGAATTCAATTTCCAATCATCGTTCTGCTCACATTCTAGCCCTAGGAATTTCTAAATACATTGGAGCCGATGGTGACGTCGCATGTCTGGCTAAAACGATTCGTGAACACGGCGCAGTTTCTATTGCAGCACACCCCGTTTCCTCTGGAAAACTAGAAAAACAAACCTATCATTTATGGAATCGCCGCGAGGAACTAGCACAGGCTTTTGATGCTTGGGAGGTGGCAAGTGGCGACAGATTATTTCCAGATGTTTTAAAAAGTAAGTTACCCAAAATAGCGAGTAGTGATCTTCATATAGCCAGGCAAATAACTTCATGGAAAACAGTTTTAGAATGTGAGCGACATCCCGAAGCCATCTTAGAGGCGATTAGAAAACAGGAGGTTCAGTTTAGATTTTATCGAGATAATCAAAATGATAACACTCGTCCACATTTTAACAGTGATCTTAAGTCTGTTCTGGATTTCAGGGGGTCTTATCCAGATACTTGGGACTTTAATCGGTCTGTGGCCTAATAAAATTCAGAAAAAGGTCGTTCCGGCCTTTTCTTGGGAACCTATTTCAATTCTAAAACCACTAAGGGGCCTTGATGTTGGGCTTGAGGCAAATTTAACGACCTTCCTAACTTTAGATTATCCCTCTTATGAAATTCTTTTTTCAGTTACCAGTGTCAACGACCCTGCCTACTCGGTCGCGAAAAAACTAATGGAACAATACCCAAATGTGGCCACAAGACTTTTTGTGGATTCTGTAGAGGTAGGACCTAATCCCAAGGTGAATAATATGAGGGTCTCCTACGAAGCGAGTAGAAATGATCTCATTTTAATAAGCGATAGTAATGTTCGTGTAACCCGAGATTATTTAAAAATTTTGAGTGGTTATTTAAGGGATCCCAAGGTCGGAATGGTCACTGCGGTAATTTCTGGATCGCATGAAGAGGGTCTAGGAGGACGGCTAGAGGCGGTGTTTTTAAACACCTTTTATGCCAGATCGATGAGGCTCCTTTTTTTCCTGAATCGTCCCTGTGTGGTAGGGAAAAGTATGCTGTTTAGAAAAACGGTGGCCAAGCGATTTGGGGGTATTGCCGTACTAGCTAGGTATTTAGCTGAAGATTATATGGCAGGTGAGGCCATAAAACGATTAGGTCTCTCCGTTGTTTTAGCCACGGAGCCGGTGACTCAATATATTGGACAGTTGAAGCTAAAAGATTTTTGGCTTCGCCATATTCGATGGGGTCGAATACGTAAATCGCAGGTGCTATTAGCTTTTCTCATTGAGCCTTTTTTTGGAGCCGTTTTGCCTGGAGTCATGGGGGCCTACGCTTTTTACCTACAATTTCAGTTCAATCCTTTCCTTTTTTTTATTCTACACATGTTAATTTTCTTTCTTTTAGAAATTCCTTTTATAAAGAAAATAAAAGGCACTATCACCCCTTTGGTCTTTTTTATTTGGTTTCTGAGGGAACTTTTGGCTCTACCCTTATGGTTGAATATTGCATGGGGAAATACTGTTCATTGGCGAGGGAGAACCTTCAAATTACGTCAGGGGGGATTGCTCGCAGAGTAGACTAGTAGAAAGATTTTTGCCTGCTGATCAAGTCTTAATATAAAAATTTATTTTGATTTTTTATTTTTTTTCTTCTGAGCTAGGTAGTCATCGTAGGTCATTCGGAAATCGGTGATGCCATTTTCATTTATTTCAATCACACGATTAGCTAAGCTTTGATTAAATTCATGATCATGACATGAAAAAAGAATGACTCCTGGAAATCTTATTAAGGCATTATTGAGCGCCGTAATCGATTCTAGGTCTAGATGATTGGTCGGTCCATCTAATAAAAGAATATTAGCTCCTGTAAGAATGATCTTTCCAAACATACAGCGAACCTTTTCTCCTCCTGAAAGAACGGTAACCTTCTTTTGTGCATCCTCTCCAGAGAATAGAAATCTTCCTAGGAATCCACGAATAAATGTTTCGGTTTTTTCTTCGGAGAAGTCTCTCATCCAGTCAATAAGAGGCATTGTCTTATCGGTAAAGTAGTGAGCATTATCTTTAGGTAAAAAGGCGTGAGAGGTAGTGACTCCCCAGCTAAAATCACCGGTGTCCGGTTTTAATTCATTGGCAATGATTTGGTAGAAGGTAGAGACTGCAATTTCATTATCGCTTACGACACAAATACGATTTCCTTTGTCGACGAGCAAAGAGGCATTTTTAAATAGTAGAGCGCCATCAACCGATTTAGAGATCTGATTTACCTTTAAAATTTGATCTCCAGGCTCTCTATTGGGTTTGAATCCGAAAAACGGGTATTTTCTCGAGGAGGGGCGAATGTCATCTAACGTTAACTTTTCTAGCAATTTTCTTCTTGAGGTGGCCTGTCGAGATTTGGATTTATTAGCACTAAAGCGAGTGATAAAGGCCTTTAGATCCTGAACCTTCTCCTCAGTTTTTTTGTTTTTGTCCTCCAACATTTTTTGAGCAAGTTGGCTGGATTCGTACCAGAAATCATAGTTTCCGGTGAATAGGCCAATTTTTCCAAAATCGATATCGACCATATGGGTACATACCGTATTTAAAAAATGACGATCATGGGAAACGACGATTACCGTTTTTTCAAAACTCATGATGAAGTCTTCTAACCATTCTATGGCTTCGATATCTAAATGGTTGGTGGGTTCATCGAGTAGTAGAATGTCGGGCTTTCCAAAGATGGCCTGGGCAAGCAGCACCTTTACTTTGTCTTGGTCGGCTAGCTCGCGCATTTTTTTTGTGTGAAGAGCGGTAGAAATTCCTAGTCCAGAAAGTAGAATAGCTGCATTAGACTCAGACTCCCAGCCATCTAAATCGGTAAATCGAGTTTCAAGATCGGAGGCTTTATCGCCATCCTCCTCTGTAAAATCATCTTTAGCGTAAATAGTTTCACGGTCTTTGATGACCTGCATGAGCTCGGTGTGTCCCATCATAACGGTGCGTAGGACCTCTTCGTTATCAAATATAAAATGGTCCTGTTTTAGGGTGGCAATGCGTTCACGAGGGGTGATAGAGACGGAACCTAGGGTGGGGGCAATGACCCCAGAGAGAACGTTTAAAAATGTGGATTTCCCTGCTCCATTGGCGCCTATGACACCGTAGCAGTTTCCAGGAACAAACTTCAGAGTCACATCCTCAAATAGTTTTCTTCCGCCAAAGCTGAGGGCTAATTTTTCACATGTAATCATAAGGGCCGATTTATAAACTAAATCAAAGCAAGACACCATGAAAATATAGATTACTAAGGTCTTATTATCTTAAAATTAACTGGGAGATCAGAGCGCAAAAGAGGCGTTTAAAAAGGGGGACGGAGGTCTCCTTTACACCCTTTCAAACACTCCAAAAGGCATGAGTATCTCACCTTGGGTTGGCATAGGTTTTTCCAGAACCGATAGGAAGGACCTCTTCATGGAAACTGCATGGGGATCGAGGCAAACTCTTAAATAATGGTTAAGAACATCCACCGGGGACCCCGTTGGAATTAATATGGAGGGGCCGAACGCTAAGATTTTGGGAACCTGTTGCTCTAGCGAGTTTCTAATAGAGATAAGCGACCGGGAAAGGGTATGCGCCTCTACCACCTTTCCAGCCTCCTCGGGCAGGGACATTCTTAAAACGGCCTCAGGGGCTGAATAGATAGTAATGGCCGTTTTTTTTCCTCTATCTTGAGCAGCTATTTTTTCCAAAATTTCTGTTTCTACAAATAAGGCCTTAACGATATCTTTATCATCTCTGAAGAAATCAAAAACAGAGATCCGAATGATGTTGTGGCCTAAATCTAACCAATATTGGTGATTAAATGGATCCTCTCCCTTTTTCATAAGTCTAAAGGAGGAGGGGTGAACATTCTTGTTTTGAGCCACCATGGTTTCGCTCACAATAGTTCTGTTACTATTACGTTCCAAATCTATAAAGCTAGCATTAATTCGAATGAGATCATGAGCCATCGGTTCCGATGAATCTATGGCTGGATCATGATAAATTAAAAATTGAATTGGAGTTGCCGGACTATAGGCGCCACTGCTTCGTTTTAGTAGGTGAGTTTTTCCGTCAAATATTTTGAGTGTGTCATCTAGAATTTCTTTGGAAATAACTTTTCCAGTTTTATTTCCTTGAGCGTCATAATAAATTAGCTTGTAGTTCAAAGCATCAAATTCTTCCCAATAAAAGCAATCTACTTTCGTTAATTTTTTTTTGTGTAAAGCGGTCATAAAAAAATCCTCTATTAAGATTAAAACTGCAAGCAGAATGCCGTGGTGTTAGGCATTGTAGTCTTTTAGAATTCTTCGTAAAAAATGAAGTACAGAGAACAGGTGTAGACTATAGGTTAACTATGTCTAAACAGTAGACGAAAAATCGGCTCTTTTCCTTAAAAGTGGGTGAGAGTGAGATTTCGAAAGTTTAGGTAGCCGATTTTATCTTTAGTGCTAAACGTCGAATGGTGAATGTTAAAATTTAACTCATTTAATCTCCCGTGTTATTGGGAAAGAGCCCGAAAAATCGGTAGCAAAAGGGCAAAAAAAAAGGAGCCGTTAGGCTCCTTTTTTACTAGATAGTATTTTGTAATAGTTAAACGGTCTCTGTAAGAGCAGGTACGACATGGACTACAGCGGCAGCTGCTAAGGCAGCGGCCTGTAAAGTCACAAAATCCAACAAACTTTTCTCATCAAAACCTTGGTAGGCTTTATTATCTTTAATGATCAGAGGACGTTTGATTAAATTAGGGTCCTTCAACATTAAACGAATAGCTTCGTTTTTTGTGGTTCTTCGTTTTCCAAGTTGGTTGTCTTTATAGGTAGTAC
>JABMMY010000056.1 GCA_013205415.1 Deltaproteobacteria bacterium | reverse complement strand
TTTGTTACAGTAAGATTATTTATAGGTAAACCCTGCTTTTCTCCTCTGAGAAAAGCAGGGTTTTTTAATGCGTTAAGAATAATCCTTTTTTTAGAAGGGGTCACCTATGCTCAAGTTTTATTATCTTTTAGTAGTTCTACTATTTCTAGGCTGCACAAAAAAAAATGAGACCTCTCAACTGAAAGAAAGTCTAACAGTAGAAACACCCGTACTATTGGATCAAGGAAAGGAGATGATATCAATCTCCTTAGAATCAAAAAATAGGATTAAATCGAAGCCTCACAAAATAGTTAAGAAAAATGGGATTACTAATTTAAATTCTCCAATGGTGGAGATTGGCAAGCACGTGAAGCAGACGAAAACTCTCATGAATCAGATCCCTGGAGAATAGTGGCCTCTATTCTTCGATAATCGAATCTACTTCTCAACTTGTTTTATTTTTTTTTAACCCCGCTTACTCAAACGAAGGGGTTCAGGTATTTTGGATAGTTTATCGTGGCAGTTAGTATTTTCATAAAGCGTTCCCCCATTACCCCGAGTCACATAACCGGTATTCCAGCCTGCAATAATTAATGGGAAGTTTTTTGAGAGATTTTCAATCGGTTCAAAACACTTTACCTTTTTAACGTAACCACATGGGATAGGGATTGCACCGGTATGTCCCTGTTTGGCACTCCAAATTCTTGTGACATAAACGAAGTCATACCGATCTAGGCCAGAACAGACAAACCTCACATTAGCCACCTCTCGATGGTTTCTTAAGGTAAAGAATTGATCCGAAGATACAGCCACCCTTTGTTCCGGTTTAATATGCTTTAAAAGAACCTCTCTTATAGAGGAGGCACTTTCCTCCTCTGGGCGGTGAAGGATAGAAATAAAATTTTTACTTTCA
The DNA here is from genome assembly GCA_013205415.1 of Deltaproteobacteria bacterium. Taxonomy (GTDB): domain Bacteria; phylum Bdellovibrionota; class FAC87; order UBA2466; family UBA2466; genus UBA2466. Next base: position 3,234 of record JABMMY010000056.1, on the reverse strand, counting down.
TGAACAAATAGAGGAAAAAAGGCCACAAAAATTCCAATAAAACCAAAAGCGCGATGGGGTCTATCTACCTTAAGTTGCTCCCCTAAAAATATAATCGCAATCGGTAAGGCCGAAAACCATAAATAGTAGGGCTGTAACGACCAAATAAATGGAGCCATTAGAAAAAACATAAAACAGGCGGTTTGGAATGAATTAAATATTCTAGAAACTCTTTCTCTCATTAAAAAAATAACTGTAAAGGAACAAAAACAACAATAAATCAGTTTGAATCCCACGAAAAAATAATGATTGATACAGTAAGAGAATCTAGACCAAAAGACGGCGAAAGAGACTCCCTTGTTCCAAGGAAAGGGATAGGGAACCGATGAGGCATGAGCCGAAATAGAAAACCTATTGATAATTTCCTGATGAGCTAATAACGCTGGAAGAATACAAACGGTAAAGGAGATTGCAGTGCCCAATACCACAATACAAAAACTGGTGATTTTTTTTACCTTTGCCACTTGGTAAAATAACATTCCCAATCCGATACAAACTCCACAGGCCGGCGATGCAGCACCTGTGAGACCCAAAAATAGGCCAGCCAAAAGATAGTCAAAATGATGTTTAGCTTTTTGTAGTAACCACCAACTACTAAGTCCAATCACCAAAGCTAATTCATCAGGACGATCATCATCTGTGGATGTTAAAGAAAGTAACACTAGAAAACAGAGAGAGAGTGCTGCCCATATTCTGCGTTTATTATCGGTAAAAGCCTCCTTAAGAACCGGCCAAATGAGAGCTCCTAATAAAACGGATCTAAGACCTCTAAGCAAACATTCAAAAAGTAAGGATTGTTTCAATCCAATTCCAAAAACCTTCATCCACAAACCAAAAACTATGGGATACACTGGAGGATAATGGGCAAAAGGCATCTCGGTATCTAAGGGCATATAAACTAAATTTGAGGCCACTAATTTAGTTTTCAATGCAAAGTTAATTGCAGCCTCTTTAAATAGAAACACATCGGTTCCGGGAAATCGGCATTCTGTCAGTACAATAAATAGGGTAAATAAGGACCAAGCCAAAAGGCTAAGTCCCAATGCTAATCGTCCATAATTTGATAAGGATTTCATTTATGTTCTTTTCGGCATTATCATAAAGTGACTTAAATTTTTTTAACACCCCAACCCATAGGTCTCATTTTTTTGACGTGACCGCTCTGGAAATGGGTTTTTTTACGTAGTAAATCGAAGGACATTCTTTTCCGGTAATCCAAAGCCCCTTAGTATCATAAGCGATTCCATCGATAACTGGACAATTATCTTCAGGTAATGAGAAGGTCCCTATCGTTTTTCCATTTTTCGGGTCTATAGAAAATATTTTACCCTTTTCAGTGCTAAAACTAGAGGTCCAAAGTAACTCTCCATCCCAAGCTAGATCCTCAACATCCTTTATCTTGGTCTCAATACTTCTCGTAACTCGCAGTGTTTTCGGATTTACAAAATAGATCTTCGAACTAAAATTTCCTGTCATCACGAGCTCATTTTCATGATGCGTCAGTCCCCAACCGTGCAATTCTGGGGTTGTTCCTTTTTTAACAAAGGTTAACTCTCCTCTATTATTTAAGTCACCTCGGTAAATTCCGTCGTCGGTAAAACTTAAATTCCAAAGAGCCCCTTGAAACCACGCTAAGCTTTCGCTGTGCTCGGTAGGAGAGGGAAATCTATTTAAAATAGTTCCGTCTTTAGGATCAATTTTAAGAATCTCTTTAGGTAGAGAATGCCACAAAAATCCATTATGAAAATCTAACCCCTCTGAGTAACCTGAATGGGGAATCTTACGAATCAATTGGAGTGTATCTCCAGAGGATACAGCCGAGATAAGTACTAGGCCTAAAACCGGCATCAGAAACATTTGTCGGCACAAAAAATAGACGTTTTGCGTCATGATTAGCTCCGTAGATTCACCCTGAGAGTCATTTCAGTAATAAACCAGCTTTAAATCATCTCATTTCTCAATGAAATCTTCATGGCACAGCGCTTGCTTTTTATTAGATATTAAGAAGAGGTTAATATGAACGTAGTTAAAATGTGGAACGTAGGAAACACCTCTTTAAACTTTTATAGGAGCTTACCCAAAGACTCCATTAGGAGTAGCAAAAACAGAGCCTTCCGACGGTCGCATACCTTATTTCCCCAATACCCCGAACGAATATTCTTACCTTAACCGTCATCGTTCGCTCTGGATAGCCAAGAGAGACTCCTGGTTTCTCTTGGCTGTCATGATTTTAAAGCTTCAAGGCCTCGCTTAATTCACACAATTTTCAATTCATCCTGGGCCGAGGCTAGATAGCTTCACCGCCCTTTGCCTTGTAAGCGCTGTCGTGATCGGGATGGAGCGAAATGAATCTCATGAAAACGCCGTCTCGAGTCACGCGCGCCCTGAATTTATCTGTAATCCTGATGGAGGCAACTGTTCCGCCGCTTGCCGTCCTCTGATTGGGCAGCGCTTCCCAATTTAATCCGCGCTTTGCTTTCCCCTTGGAGGATGTGGCATAAACTTGCTGCCATGTCATTTCGTTGATCTTCTCTACCTTATTGAAGAAGGCTTCAAAATCCAGAGACTTAGGTTTCTTGAGTTGGTCTTGTAGGGTAGGGAATTCCAGATCGCACTGTACCAGCTCGTTCTGTGTCGAACCTGATTTAGTCTTTGCGGCCAAAGCGTTTTCTCAGTTGACTCAAGTCCGATTTCTTCGCGGGAGTCTTCTCAGACCACCTATTGAATTGGTCCAATTGAGCCTTAGAATCCTTGGTATAGAAAGTAGCTTGATCGGCAGGAATGAAAGTTCCGGATGTAATAACGATCCTGTTTTCATCGGCGACCTCCACCATCACTTCGCGGCCAGCCCATTGCTTTCCAATGCTAATTTGCCCGTTTGAAGGAACCGTTAAAAATTTCTTAGCCTGACGCATCAGCACCTCTCCATTTGCTATACTGTCATATATTCCTATATTATGCAATTCCTAAAATAGGAAATAACTAAGTGTTTGAATCTTTAAACAATATCTATAATGGACGGCAAGCAAGTAACGGTTCATTCACTTTGACGAGTGCATACACCTATCCCTAGGTGTAATGCTGCTACACATCACAAGTCACAAAGAGGCGTGTCTTTATCGGTTTATCTTTTTTTCATATTGCTCAGCCCAATTAAAATCACTAAAAAAATGATAAGCCCAATAATTAATAGCT
>JABMMY010000004.1 GCA_013205415.1 Deltaproteobacteria bacterium | reverse complement strand
CAACTGGTCTATCCCAATATTTTGATTTAATTTTTCAAAGTCACTTATATTTTACTTAACTATTTCAAACGCTTAAATTAATCAGATGCTTTTCCTGTCGTACTGACTAATTTCATACTTCCATACCGGTAGGCCGCAAAACCTATCCCCCTCGGGACAATAGGGGGTAATTTTAGCGCGCTGTCTCAAATAACAGGGAGCCCTTAAATGCTCTGCGATCTTAGGAAAAAGTGTTTTTACCTGAGAAATCTCATCGATCGTAGCTCTGAAAATTTCCTCTTGCGAATTATAACAGGATCGCATCTTCCATTTGTGCTGATACCCATGGAGATCCCCCGTTGAAATCATTCGGATACTAAAAGAATTGGGCAATAGATAATAGGCATACTCTTCCTTCACGCCCATATCTAAAAGCCGATTCACACCTTCAAAGGTGCGATCCATACTTTGGGTATAAAGCGATAGGGCCTCTGGGCAATCTTGAATGGCAAAGGGGGTGACATAATCGGGTTTTCCAGTGTAGTGGCAAAGCAAAATAGGTCGACTGGCAAGTACCGCTCGATGACGCTGATCTTGAGAGTCGGCGGTGTGACTTAATTTTTTCTGAAAAGTAAAATGCACATGATGAAATAACTGGCTCAGCTTATCGACCGTTCCAGAGTTTAAAGTATCGGCTAAAATGGGATTGTTTTTCGGATCTAAAATTAATGATAATGCATCGGAGTCGGAGAGCTCACCCTTTAATTGCCCTAAAGCCGTTCGAGTCGCATTGGCTAGCAACTCTTCAGCCCCCATTGTATAGCTAACTAATTTGGAATTTTTACCCTCTAATTCGCTATCAAATTCTTTGATAAAGGCTTCACGTTCATTTCGAGGGCGATCTTTAAATTTTTGTAATAGTTCATACTCAAGCGTTTTTTCTAGCGGCAAAGGATCTGGAATATCTTTTTCAAATAAAGGATCCACCCGCTTCACACAATCAAGCATCATTTTAACGACGTGACGCTGTTCATCTGGCGTCTCAAATAAATCACATAGCTTAGCGTATCGCAAAAGCGTTAATGCACTTATCGTGTGATACAAATAGGCTGTAGTGCCCACTCCCAATACATATCTAGCCACTTCATAGCATCGCTTGTCTACCGAACTGTCCCACCTATCTGAATACTTTTTCCTAGACTTAAACCGATCATAATATTCGATAGAAAGTGGGCTCTTTAAAATATGAATGAGATTTTCATAATCTTCAGTCTGTGCAGTAATGGTTTTTAAATATACCTCCTGAGCCTTACTCTCCATAGGGGGCATTAAAAAATTACCCGGCTTTACCTTGACGTACCGCTGACTGACCTGCTCAGAATTATAAAAAGGATGGCTGTGAAGAAAACTCCAAATAAATTGTCTAGACACTCCTGAAATAGCAAAAACAAAATGGGCGTGTTGGCGAGTGGTCAAATGGCCTGCATGCATCGTTGAGGAGGCAATTTTATCTCGAAGTGCTACCATCCTTTCACTCGCAGACACTTCGTTAGGATAGATGATCCCCTTTCCAGAGTAACAGGTTCTGGCCGAAGCTACAGACACTTCATAGGGCTGAGCAATTGATCCCACCAACTCAACTTTAATGTCTTGAAAAGAACGTAATACTTCCATGATTAAAACTCTTTTTCTTTTCTTTTTCTTTCAGATTCCTTAGCCTGCTCTTTGGGATGCGCCTTTCGGTATGAAGCTTTCAAACGTTCCGTATCTACCTGCGTATATTTTTGGGTGGTAACAAGAGAATCATGACCCAAAAGCTCTTGAATTTCTCTAAGACCCGCACCTCGAGAAAGTAGATGTGTCGCGCAGGAATGACGGAGAGTATGAGGCGTGACCTCGAGCCCAATCGGCCCCAATGTTTGCACCGCAAACTCTCGAATGTTTCTCTGAATACTTCATACAGAGATCGCCTCTCCGTCTTGATTCATAAATAATGGGGTTTTAGACCCCTGTTTTTGAGTCGCCGGAATACCATCGATGTAATCTCGAATTGCCACCATACAATGACGACCCATCGGTAGCGCTCGCTCCTTATTTCCTTTTCCCAACACAATGAGAACCGACGATTTAAAATCTATCTTCTCGTAAGTAATTCCCACAAGCTCAGAAACTCTCATCCCTGTAGAATACAGCAGCTCAATTGCGGCTCGAATTCTTTTTTCTCTTAAGGTAGACCCGGGCGTGCCTTCAATCAGTCGAATGACCTCCTCCGGTTTTAAAATCTTGGGTAACTTTTCTGCTAATTTGGGTTGCGCAATGAGCTTTGCTACATTTTTCTCAATGTAACCCTCGCGATGCAGAAACTTTAAAAACCCTTTGATCACCGATAATCGACGACAGACCGTTGTTTTCGAATATTTTTCTCCCTGATCGGCTAAATAACTTCTGAGTAATTTAAAATCGGTAAATTTATCGAGAGAAAATTTCCCTGGCGCCTGGTCAAAAATAAATTTAAACCAATACCTTAAATCGATCTCATAATTTATCAGGGTGTATTGTGAAGAATTCTTTTCTACTTTTAAATACTCAAAAAATTGATCGGATAACTCTTTGGGCGAAGGCCCCTTAGCTTGATCGAAAATATTTTTGGCTGACATCATTTTTGAGTTTGCTAGAGATGGTACGACTTGGCAATCTTGAGAACAGCGCGAAAAGCAGTTTTTAATAACCGTTATAATCACGAGTGTTTAACTCTCCGCACAAAAAAGTTTTCGCTGTGAAAGAGTCGAATGGAAAACTCAATACAGTCCTAAATCTACCCATTAGAAACGATTAGACCTCTTTCATGACCTAAAGCATTAAGATTTTGCAAGAGGCTTGGCCAGAGCGAGGAACGGGAGGAAAAAGCACGGAGGCGATGCTAAAGGCATCGTCGAGTACTTTTTTCGACTGT
>JABMMY010000055.1 GCA_013205415.1 Deltaproteobacteria bacterium | reverse complement strand
TTGAAATCCTGTACACCACCTTCTTTTGCAATCTGCAAAGACCTATCAAAATCCACACCTGAAGCATTGACGAAATATATTCAAAGCTTTGACCAAGACTGGGATACAGACAAGGGAAAAACTCGTGGAAATGAACTACTTATTGAAGCATGTAAATTGGGACATACAATTTCGTGTGAAGTCCTAGAGGAAAACAAAAAGGGCTTACCTACGCAGAGAAAATGAGCCAAGTTGCCTCGCTGGCATTTGGGAACATCTAAAAAGTAGGATTATAAGCAAATCTGGGGACAATTTCCCTCCCTTTTGAGCGGAGCGTGGCTATAGCGTGGGGAGGATGGAGAGAGTCGCTTAAGACTACTTACTACCGCTCAAAGAAAACTACTCGTTTAACGACGATATAAAGATTCTTTTGCTGATTTTATTGGTTTATTTAAAATTGCAGACGAGAGTTCAAATCCCGCCGCCCCGATTTTATTTTTAAGGTCCCTACCGAACAAATAACCATTTGATATTGTGCATAAAATCACACTTCAAAAACTCCCAACCACCACTAGCCACCAGTTCCACCACCTTTTGAAGGCAGTTACCTGCACCCTAAAGAACAAGGCTACGCCCGGTCTATGAAAGCAATGATCTTCTGGGTTTCGGTCAGGTAAAATATTATTTAGGTTAGCTTCAGGAAATTCGATAGGACTGTTTTCGAAGTGGCCCTTGAAATATTGCGGTCGCTAGCCCAGCGATGAGAGTCGGTAGGAGCAAAGTAGTGCTGGTTTCACGATCCACGGTTTGGTGCAGGTAAATACTTTTTGCTACCATCCGTCGCTATGAAGAAGGAAAGTCAACTTTTACCAATGAAGAATTAAATGAGGCCTTTCAAATAGCAACTGCCAGTATCACATGGGGAAAACAAATTGCTTCATAATTTCAATTGCTACAAGGGCTGTATTTGGATCTTAATAATTTCAATCCCGCAATTATAATATTTGGAAAGTTCCGTGTAAAAAACAGTTGGCATTCGAGCCGGTATAGCCACCATTCAATTTAAATAAATGGTACTTAAACGGCAAATGAATCGTATTATCACTACTTGGAAGACTAGCTTTAATTGAAATGGAAACAAGAGTGTATCCGTCTAATGTAGTTTTCTTTGCGCTAATAATTAAGGAGTTAAGTTTAATATTGAAATTATCAAAAGTGCCACTCGCAGAGTATTTGTATTTCCTTGCTTTAATTCGCAGAATGACTTCTTTTACTTTGCATTGAAGATTTACATTAGTCGGTTTCAAATCTAAACATTGGAAATTATCGGACTCGAAACTTAGTTGTATATTGTTATATTCATTTGCAACTTCAGAAGAAGCTCCCGCTGCCTCTAGCAGGTCTTTCATTCCCTGCTGGTCAATGCTACTTTCTTTAGAGAAAAAATGTAGCAGGTCTTTTTCAATAGTAAGTTTTGCTTTAGAACCACTTACCTCGTTGCAGAGCAGATCATAAGAGGCAAATACGCTAGAGTTAGCTAGAAGTGTAGCTAGAATTACGAATAGAATATTTCTCATTGTTTGAACCTCCAAAATTATTAAGGAGTTAATACCATTAAAACTTTTAAAAAAAACTTAAAATTGTAAATAAAGGCAAGATCATGCCTGATTATTTCTCCTGCTACGATTCTTCGTTTTCACAAACTCCTTGTGAATCGAAAATACAGGCAACTATTCTCTTCAAAATCCAGAAAAAAACCGGGGCCAAAAAGACCATCCCTCGAACTCGTTCAACTTATTGTAGAGATTAAGGAAAAGAATCCTATTTACGGCTGCGAGCGAATTGCATATTTGGTTTCTGAGCTTTTAAATGACCATGCCGACGACCAGACGGTAAGGAGAATCTTAGGAAAATATTGGACACCTAAGGGCGGAAAAGGGCACTCGTGGCTTACATTCCTTAGTCATACAAAGGATAGTCTTTGGTCAGTCGATTTCTTTTGCACAGAGTCTATTCTTCTCCAGACTCATTGGATTATGCTCGTAATGGACCAGTTTACTCGAAAAATTATCGGCTTTGCCATTCAGAAAGGACCACTGAAGGGAGAAAGTACTCTGCCTACGATCAATCTTGAAAAATATAGTTGGCACTCTTACTGTCGGGAACGCTATATGTTGCCTAAGACTGCCTGATTAGTAATTTGGAGGGCCACAGGCGACCCGCTTCTCCCAATTCTACGCCATTAAGTTTTCTTAGATTGGCTCACAATCGCTCAAAATCTACAGACATATTTAAGGAATGGCTAGAGTGAGTGAGCTGTCCTACGCTGATGTAATCGACCCCTAAGGCTGCGAGCCTTGCAACTTTATCTATCGTCATTCCACCAGAAACTTCGATACGGCAGTGATTAGCAATAGCGCAGCCTCTTATCTTTTGAATCGCTATTTCTGTATCGGGGAAGGAAAAATTATCTAGCATGATCACATCGGGGGGATCTTTTAGAATAGAATCCAAAGTAGTTAACTCCTGAACCTCAATTTCTACGCGGTGAAGCGGTGAACGATCCCGTTTGGCTTTTTTTAACATTTCTAAGGGATTGGAAAAAATCTGATGATTTTCTTTAATCAAAATTCCATCACTTAAATTACGCCGATGAATATGGCCTCCCCCCGCAACTACCGCCTGTAACTGTAGGTCCCTTAAACCAGGAAGCGTTTTTCTTGTAGCTAAAATTTGAGTGGGATGGGGTTTAACAGCCTCTACAAAAAAATGAGTTAAGGTGGCAATTCCGCTTAAAAAACTTAGGTAATTAATCAAGGTACGCTCGAGAGATAAACAACTACCAGCGGGTCCTTCCATTCTTAAAATTTCCTGTTTTTTACTTAACGGATTTCCGTTTTTTAATTCACAGGTCATTTTTATCTCGGATTCAAAAAGATTACTAAAGGCCGAAACTACATCGTCTCCAGCAAAAATACCGGCCTCTCTAGCTCTTAAAATAGCTCTGGCAGACTGAGTTTGATTCTCACTAAGCAAACCCACTGTGACGTCATCACTAATTCTATCCACTTCACACTCAAGTGAAATGGCATGCATTAATTCGGTTAGATTTACCACCTTCTGGTATTAGCATATAGACTAGGAAGTTACAATTCAGGGAAGATTTCTACAGGGATTTTGGAGTTTGGGGCATCACCAATTTGGGGAGAATGCTTCACTGTAAAATGGTTAACAAACCACTTTTCTACCATGACAACAGCCACCAGGACTAACAGCCCTCCTATAACATCAATAAAGTAATGTTGTTTAGTTGTGAGTGTGGAAATTATTATCGCCAAGGTCCAAAGCACAAAAAATCCCAACACCTTTTTAGATCCCCTTCTTAGGCTCCAGGCCGACACCGAGGTCAAGGCCACATGCAAACTAGGTAAGCAATTATTAGGACTATCTCCCACGTAAATAAATTCCATGGCGGCCTTGATGAAGGTGTTATTTACAATGGGATAGGTAGGCCTGGGGTAGGTGGTTGGAAAAAATATAAAAAACAGGCCACAGGTAAATAGAGTCGCAAACATCATACGACTAAAAGAACGAAAATCATCCGAGTTTTTTATCAGAATAATCGCAAATAAAATAAGTAAATAGTCGGAGGTATAAATTAAAAAGGTAAAGGGAATGAGAGGAATAGAGTTATCTAACCAGGTCATGGGAAGTGTGGCAGGTTCCCATCTAGCATATAGATTAGGAAAAATATAAAAAAAGCCGTAGGCGACAATAAACAGACCCAACAGTTTAATCTTAATTTTAACAGGAAAATTAGATCCCATGTCCATACAAATATTCCATCAAATGAGTTAGCTTGATTATTCTTTGATCACCGTTTCTATTTCTCTTAAAATAGAAAGGTCCATCCAGTTTTGGGGACCGTGATAAACTTTGTATATTTTCCCTTTTTTATCAATAAGAATAGAAAGGGGAATGCTATCAACCGAGTATGATTTTAGTTGGTTCTTAGAGAAATTAAATACTAAGTTTTGAGGA
>JABMMY010000054.1 GCA_013205415.1 Deltaproteobacteria bacterium | reverse complement strand
TAGGCATCGATAATTTTGTCCCGATTTTTAATGGCATATTCATCATCACCACCCATTAACATCCAAAAGTCCTGAACGGGCGGGCCATAGAGCATGTCATCAAAATCGATAAAATAGGGTTCATTGCCTCGCCACAAAACATTTCCTGCATGACAATCACCATGAATCAAACAGGTTTCTAGTCCTTCAAAAAAGGGCTCGCTGCGATCACAAATTTCTGCCACTAGCTGTTGATAAATAAAACCTAGGTTACCCGGTGGTAACTGATTCATCTCAATTAGCCGCTTCACACTATCTCGTCCGTACGTTTCGGGGGTTAATGTTTTGCGAGGTAATGTTTTTAGCTCCTCACCTACATTGTGGAGTCTGGCCAAATAACGACCTAATCTTTCTAATTGCTCGTCATTTAACTCCGGTTCTAAGCGGCCAGGACGTTTGGGAAAGATCGTAAAAAAAATCCCATTTTTCTCAAATAGGGTTTCCCCATTTAATTCTAAAGGACAAACTACAGGGATTTCCGCAGCGAAAGATTTCTTTAGAAAAAGGTGTTCGGCCTCAATCATCGGACGGGTCCATCGACCTGGCCGATAGAACTTGATGACGCGATTATCCCCCTCTTCCATGGTAATATCGTAAACCCTATTTTCCATAGCATTAAGAGCAAGAAATCGTCCCGTACATCGTCCACCCAGAATCTCTGCGGCCTCGAAAATAACCTCGGGAAAAAGGTGCGAAAAATTACTTAGCGGAATAGACATCTAAAAAAATCCTATGTTGCTTTTATTTTTTCAAAACTTAACAATACTACTTTAATACCTGCACAGGAATTTTGATTTCATATCGAGTTGGGAAAAAACAGATCTTGCTATTGCAGGGTTGAAACCTCAAAACTCCTGTAAAATCCTGTTTGCCGGGCTGGGCGGTTTTGGCCTGAAGCTTTAACTTAAATGTTACCTCTCCTCCGTAGACCTGCAGATCCTTTTCAGAATTTTCCAAACGAAAAACCTTTCCCTCAGGATAGATCACAGAGACTAGCGACAACCCCTCTTTTTCACTAAACTCAATGGTGGTGGGAATTAAATTGGCCTGCCCAACGGGATTTGCCTGAATATGAAACTCGGGGGCTATAGAGACCGCCAACGTGGTTTCAACACTCTTACCCGCCTTTACCGTTATTGTTTTTATCGGTTGAATCACTAAAAACTTTGGCGGTTGCGGCTTTGCTGCAAAAATGGAAAGGGCACTAAAACTAATAAACCAAAAGATAAAATTATTTTTCATCGGATAAGACTATCTAAGGAAATGCCAAGGTTCAAGTTTTGTAAAATCAAGTTAAGCGATCGGCTCGTTTCGGGGAGATCCTTCGCTTCGCTCAGGACACGTTTCTGTCGGGAAGAAATTAAGGAAAGCCCTTCGGACTTTATTTTCATTTCCCGACAAAAACGACTTAAAAATCCAAATTTACTTTGCAGCGTCAACCATCTTTTTAAGTTCGCCACTGGTGTAAAGGTCTCGCACTATGTCACACCCACCGATGAATTCCCCGTTAATAAAAATCTGAGGAATGGTAGGCCACTGAGTGAATTCTTTCACTCCATCTCGCACTTCAGGATCCGAGAGCACATCTCGAGTTTCAAAATCGGCGCCTAAATCGAGGAAAATATCCATCACCATTTTAGAAAATCCACACATGGGATTTCCTTTGTTCCCCTTAACATACATGAGGATCCTGTGCTTTTTAATGTCGTCTGCGATTGTTTTTTGAACTTCTGAACTCATTTTTGATCTCCTTTTAAGATAATTTTTTAGCCTCTTCGGGGGTTTGTGTTTTTAAAGATAGGGCGTGAATAGCACCACCAATAGCAGATCCTAAAACGCCATAAATCATTCGATGACGCTCGACCATTCCCTTACCCTGAAATGCGGAGGAAACGACGGTAAGCTGGAAATGATCATTAGTTCCGGTAGTGTCCTCTGCCTCCACCTGAGATCCAGGAAAGGCGGTTTCCACTAAACTTTGTATTTTTTGAGCTGAAATCATTCCCTTTCTTACTCTAGTTTTTAGGAAATTACCACCTCTCCCTAAGGGGCAGCGGCTAAATTAATTGCCTATTTGGCAAGGCAGGTTTGGGGCACCTAGAGTGCCTAAAAATATCGGCCAAACAGGCAATTAATTTCGCCGCTGGCCTACGCTCTGTGATAAGAATTTTTCATGGTAGAGCCAAATCAGATTAGAATTATTTCTCTCCTCCCCAGTGCGACTGAAATTTTATGCCGCCTGGGCTTAGGAAAAAATTTGGTTGGCATCTCTCACGAGTGTGATTTCCCAGAAAATATATCCCACCTACCTCGGCTCACAGAGCCCAGAATAAACCCCTTAAAACGGGGAGGCGAAATTCATCAAGATTTAATTGCGCTTCTTAAAAATAGTTTGAGTATTTATGAGGTGAATACCGAGCTAATCCAGTCTTTAGCTCCCGATCTCATTGTGACCCAGGACCAGTGTGATGTATGTGCCGTTTCGCTAAAAGATTTAGAGGTTGCATTGGAAGGGCTCACAACCCTGAAAACTAAAATCTGCACATTAACTCCGCATACTTTAGATGACATTGTGAAGGATATTTTACGCCTGGGAAAGGCCACTAACCGAGATTCGGCTGCTGAGGATCTGGTCACAGAATTTTGGATTAGGCTAAATAGTGTTAATGCCAAGGTGGGAACCGACAGGCCTAATCGGCCCAGGGTTTTATGTTTAGAGTGGCTGGAGCCTCTGATGGTGGGTGGGGGATGGATTCCAGAGATCGTGACTCTAGCCGGTGCGGAGCCTCTTATTGTCTCCACTCCGGAAAAATTTCGAACCTTAACCTGGCAAGAGATTTATGATTGTTCACCCGATATCGTTGTAATCTTTCCCTGTGGATACTCTATTTCTAAAACCCTATCAGAAATAAAAAGCCCAGAAATTTTAAGTCGGCTATCTTTACTTTCGGCATTTAAAAATGGAAAGGTTTTTATCGGTGATGGAAATCAATTCTTTAATCGCCCAGGGCCTCGAATCACCGATTCTTGCGAAATATTAGCGGGGCTATTTTACCCAGAAAAGTTTCCGAAATTTTTTACAGGCCACGAAGGCCTATCCTTTACTAATCTCAAAGATCACGCGGAAACCCTTTTGGGTTTTCCTAATCCGGAGTTTTCAAAATGAAATGTTTACTACTTATAATACTACTTCTGACCGGTCGGTTTCTCGGAGCTGCCACCTTTGAAGTTTCTGAAGCCCTCATGGCCTTTACGGCACTGGCTACACCAGGGGCCTTAAAAATTTCAGGAAAACAGACCGACACTAAGGCGATGAAAACCGAAATAAAAATACATGGCCAGCAGATGTCTGGAACCGCCTCTCTTCAGCTTGTGTCTCTTGCAACAGGGATCGATTTAAGAGACAAGCACATGAAGGAAAAATATCTTGAAACGGATAAATTTCCGCAGGCGATTTTTACCTTTAAAAAAGTGACTCTTCCCAAGGAGCTAACGGGAGAAAAAATTCCTTTTGAGGGCACAATGAATCTTCATGGTGTGGAAAAACCCATCTCTGGCGAGATCACATTAGAAAAAAAGGAATCTGCGCTAACGATAACTCACGAGTTCAAAATTAAAACCGCTGATTTTGGAATTACCACTCCCCATTTTATGAGTGTAAAAATGGGAGAGGAGGTTAGCGTTACAGTCACGCTTAAAGGGACGCTAAAGGGCGATCTAAATTGAGAGGGTTTATTCCATTTTTTTCCCTCCTCTGTCTTTTTTCTTTAGAAAATATCGCCTTCGCTTTTCCTGAGATGATTCGTCACGGGTACTCCAATTGCATTACCTGTCATGTGAGCCCCAATGGTGGAGGGCTTGTAACCTCCTATGGTAGGGCTCTCTCTCAAGAGGCACTAAGCACTTGGCATCGTGAGAATGAATCCGATTTTCTTTGGGGTGCGATAAAATATCCAGACTGGTTAAATGCAGGTGGAGATATTAGGGCGGTACAAACCCATCTCGATACGCCCACAACAAAATCTGGAATGTATTTGGTGATGCAAGCCGATGCTGAGCTTGCAGCGACCCAGGGTGAGCTTACCTTTCTTGCCACCTTCGGGAAAAGCAATGCAAGTGACCCCGCAAAATTTATCGACTCTTTTTTAAGTCGTCGTCATTTTATAATTTATCATCCTAAAGAGGAGCTTTATTTTCGTGCTGGTAAATTTCAAAGGGCCTTTGGAATTAATTTACCCGATCATATTGTGAGCACAAAGAAAGGGCTGGGATGGAATTATGGTTCTGAAACTTATAATATTGAAGCGGCCTGGATTGCGGCTGAGAAGGACCTTTTTGTTACCGGTATTTTTGGTAAAATAGATGACAGCTCACTGGATCAAGAAAAGGGGGTCGCCTTGCGCGGGGGTTATCAACTGGGAGACACCTATAAAGGGGGGCTTAGTTATTTTTATGGAACCCAAGCAACCGCCTCTCGCCATGTGTTTGGCCCCTATGTAAATTTAGGTTTTCGGAAGGACCTGTTCTTTTTGGGAGAGATCGATCTCCAAAACCAACGCCCTAATGGGCTAGATTCTAATTGGGGCTGGGCCCATTATGCGCGATTAGATTATGAGCTTTTGCAGGGAATTCACCTCTATCTGGCTGAAGATCTCCTGAAAACAGATTTTAAGGAGACTGGGTCTTTGAGCCAAAGCTTTGGTGGAGGCATTCAATTTTTCCCGAGACCACACTTCGAATGGCTAGGATCGTATCAAAAACAGAGAAACTTAAGAATTCGAAGCGATTATAATGACTTTTTCTGGCTGATGATGCATTTCTACCTTTAAAGTGACTTCGGATTTGAAGGTTATTACTTTCAATGATAGAAACTTTGAGTTCCTTGAAATACTTCATTGCGGAGAGGTGGCCGAGTGGCCGAAGGCGGCACCCTGCTAAGGTGTTCTACCTTAACGGGTAGCGTGGGTTCGAATCCCACCCTCTCCGC
>JABMMY010000053.1 GCA_013205415.1 Deltaproteobacteria bacterium | reverse complement strand
CCTCCGAGAAGAGTGATATAGGCAGTTTTAAAACTCTCTGAGAAGGTACGTAGTGCGCCAAAATCGAAGAGCACCCACCGGTCCCTTTTTCCTTCAGGATCTTTTCTGATTAGATAGTTTCCAAAGTGGGGATCGGTTTGCACTAGATTCCAAATAAAAAATTCCTTTAAAAAAAGATCGATGAAGCTCTCCGATAGATAGTTTCTTCTCTCCTGCGATAGTTGGCTCACCTCTGGGGAATCGATGCGACTCCCATCTTCAAAGGAGGTGCAGAGAACACTCGGTGTGCAGAAAAGGTCAATGGGATCCGGAATAATAAAACGAGGATCGGAACCGAGGTTATTTTTATAGGTTTTTAAAAGTTGAAGCTCATTAGTATAATTCACCTCTTGATATAGAATGTATCTAGCCTCATCAAAAATATCATCCCATCTCTCCTTAGGAATATCTGCTGGGAGAAACTTTCCAGCATTTAAAAAAAATCTCATAAGACGAAGATCGGTATCGATCGCCTTTTCAATTCCAGGATACCTAACTTTAATGGCAACGATCTGTCCGGTAGCCTTAATGATCGCCTTATGTACCTGGCCGAGCGATGCGGCCCCTAGGGCGTTAGGGTCTATTTCCAGTTGTTCAAATCTTTTTTTCCCCATTCGTTTTAAAAGGAGGGTGCGAATTTGCGAGTAGGGAAGGGGTTCCACCTCTCGCTGCATTTTTTTTAACTGAGCGGTTACCTCCTTGGGAAGAAAAGAATCTCCGTACATCGATAAAATTTGCCCAGCCTTCACTAGGCTGCCTCGGAGCTGATTGGCCTCTCCCACAAGCTGTTCGGCCTGTTTTTCAAGAAGCCTTTTGCCCTTTTCTAAATGTTTTATCGGCTCGGTAAACAGTCCCTCTAAGGTATGCTTAGCCAATCGCCCACTGGCCGTTGCCGTCAGCTTTGCTAGGCTAAAGGATCTAGAAAACAGCCCGGTTTTTATTTTTTTAGGCATGACATACCGACTCTAATGGGTTTCTAACGAGATGAGAACTTAAAGAATTAAATTTTGAGAAAAGGGTGGCACCAACAGAGTCCTATCGACTATCGAATAGGGGGTGGTTGACTAATTGCGTTGTCATCCAGTAAAACCCTCCACTCAATGGACATCTTTACCAATATATCTACCTATCGTTTTTTAGAGTTAAGGGATCTAAAACCCTTAAGAATATCCCTCTTGGATCAATGCAGGGCATGGGGCTTAAAGGGGACGATATTACTTAGCACCGAGGGGATTAATCTCTTTGTGGCAGGTTCTAATGACAAGATTGAATGGCTTTTGCTGGAGTTACGGAAAATTCCAGGTCTGGAGGGTTTGGAGCCGAAGAGAAGTGAAAGTAGTCATCAGCCCTTTACGCGCATGCTGGTTCGAATCAAAAAAGAGATTATTGCTTTTGGAGTTGAGGGCATTAATCCAGGAAAACGCACCTCTCCCAAACTTAAGGCGAAGGAATTAAAACGGTGGCTGGATGAGGGTAGGCCGATAACTCTTTTGGATACGCGCAATGATTATGAGGTAAAGCTAGGGAGTTTTCAAAAGGCCATTACCTTACCGATCTCCCATTTTAGAAATTTTCCCAAGGCTATCGAACAACTACCTCCCGAGATGAAGGAGGCTCCTATCGTTATGTTTTGCACAGGTGGCATTCGTTGCGAAAAGGCCGGCCCCTATATGGAGTCTCAGGGATTTAAAAATATTTTCCAACTTGACGGTGGAATCCTAAAGTATTTTGAAGAGGTGGGTAGCGCCCATTATCAGGGCGATTGTTTTGTTTTTGATCAAAGGGTGGGTGTGGATCCCATGCTAAACGAAACTCCCAATTCTCAGTGCTTCTCCTGCCTATCTCCTCTCACCGAAGAGGAACAAAAAGATTCTCGATATGTGCTAGGAAAAACCTGTCCTTTTTGTTTTAAAACGACCGAAGAAAAAAGGGCCGCAGCCATGGAGGGAAGACAAAGCGCCCTTGATAACTTTAAAAATTATCTTCCTGGAAAACTACCCTATGAAAATTTGCGGCCTATTAAAGTTTCTAAAGCTTTCGATGGCGTGACTATTTTAGAGCTCTTATCGAACATATTAAAACATATCTCCACAGAGGAATGGGAAACTGAAATTAAAAATGAAAAAATCCTGAGTAGTGATGAAGTGCCGGTAGGTATCTTTCATAGAGTGAAATCTGGCGAACGGTATTTACACAAACTTCCCACTACGAGTGAGCCCGATGTGAATACGGCTATCAAGTTGCTGTATGAGGACGAATCGGTAATTGTGATCGATAAACCGGCCCCTCTTCCAGTGCATGCTGGCGGAAGATTTAATCGAAACACCTTACAGTATTTACTTAATGAGGTGTATGCCCCTCAACGGCCAAGACCCGCTCACCGATTAGATGCCAATACCTCGGGGATTATGGTGATTGCACGCAGTCGTCATTCGGCTAGCCGTATTCAAACTCAGTTTGCAAATGGTAAGGTAGAGAAGGTTTATCATGCAAAGGTGCAGGGCCATCCTCCTGAGGATCTTTTTACGTGTGAATTAGCCATTTCCGAAATGCCTTTAGAGTGTGGTTCAAGAACCGTTTCGGAATCGGGTCTCACTGCGAAAACCGAATTTAAGGTATTAGAAAGATTTTTAGATAGGACCTCTCTAATCGAAGCTAAACCGATCACGGGAAGAACCAATCAAATTCGCATTCATTTATGGCAATTGGGATTTTCGATTTGCGGCGAACAGCTTTATTTGCCTAATAAACGGCTAGGTAATACTCAAACTCATGCTATTTGCGACCCACCTCTTTGTTTACGCGCTGTGAAGGCCACCTTTTCTCACCCCATCACACGTCTTAATATGACCTTTGAAGTCCCAACTATTTTTTAGATTTTTTTTTTGCAGGTTTTTTTTATTTTTGATAAATTTATCTTTATGAATAAAAGAAAATTATTAGATCTCTTTATTGAACTTATTCAATCCGATTTAAATAAATTAACCCAATCGGCGAGAGCGGCTCATGAGGCGGCCATACATACCGAGAGTAAGGCGGAAGATCAATACGACACAAGAGGGCTTGAGGCCTCCTATTTAGCCGGCGCGCAATCTAAGCGAATTATAGAATTGGATGAGAGTATAAACGTCTATACTCACTTGAATATTCAATCCTTTACTAGCGATTCCCCTATTGCCTCTACAGCCCTGATTGAACTCAAATCGAATGAAAAATATTTTTTTTATTTATTGATGCCTGTGGGAGGCGGTTTAAAGGTGGAGTTTGAAAATAAGATAGTTCATCTGATCACCCCACAGTCTCCGTTAGGGGCGGCCTTACTTGGTAAAAAAGTAGGGGCCCAAATTGAGTTAAAGATTCAAAACGAATTTCGTGATTACGATATTGTTCGTGTTGATTAATACCTGATCCCTTTGGCTGGGGTAATTCTGATTAAAAAAGGGCTGAGAGGCGGGGTGGGAAGAGTGGGGTGAGTTTGCTAGGAGCGGCGGAGCCATAAAGTCAGCCTAAAGAAGCTACCCTAAGACAGTTGCCAATAGGTCGTATTACAAATATTTCCTTTCTTGATGAGAGAAAGAAGAGAGAAATACAGCTGCCCGAACCAGGACTGTAAGCAGTACGGCAGCAGAGCGGGTCATTTTTATCGACGAGAGGGCCAGTTCATTACCCGGTGGAATCACCAGCCTGTACCCAGATATGGGTGCAAAGAATGCGGGAAAAAGTTTTCTAGTCACACCTTTCGCAGCACCTACCAGCAAAAAAAACCGCATCTAAATAAAGCCATCTACCAGCTCTACTGCTCAGGAATGACGCAAAGAAGAATCGCAAAGCAACTAAGATGTAACTTAAAAACGGTGGTGCGAAAATTTTTATTCATGGCGGTCGAAGCCCAGTTGGCGCATGAGGCGTTTCTAAAACGGAAGGCCTTTTCTATGAGTGAGATTCAGTTTGATGAGATGGAGAGCTTCGAGCATACGAGATTAAAGCCGTTGAGCCTTGCGCTAGCGGTGAGTGGGGATGGGAAGCATATTTTGGATGCCCGGATTGGGGTGTTAAATTACAAGGGGCGGCTCGCAGGGCTTGCGAGGAGGCGGTATGGAGTGAGGAAGGACACTAGCCGTGAAGCTAGAGACAGTGTATGGAAAACGGCTCTGGGTGTGGCGGCGCCGTCTGGGGTGAATATTATTACCGATGCTAAACCGCAATACGCTACTGAAATAGGGCGGCGCTTTAAGGACTATAAATATTATCACCACCTAGCGGTACCCAATCGCAGAAATCTGCTTCAGTATGCGCAAAATCCCCTGCGTCGAAAAAATAGTAACGACCCCCTTTTTTGGTTAAACCATGTGGCAGCAAGACTTCGGCATGATCTTTCTCGGATGATGAGAAAGGTGTGGACAACAACGAAACGCAAAGACCGCTTGGAGGCGCATCTTTCACTTTTTCTGGCCTATTATAATGGGTACGTTATTTAGAGGTCTCTCGTTCGATGGGGGCGTTGTTTTTTTATACGTCACTGAAATTTCTGATCTAATTTTTATCAAAAAAAACTTAAACAGGATTACTTCTTAAAACCGGGGGTTCCTTCTGGGGTTTCGATTCTCACCCAATCCTTCCCATCCCGCCTCTCAGCCCTTTTTTAATCAGAATTACCCCAGGCAAAGGGATCAGGTATTAAGATGAATGTTCCGATTGGAGGGAGGCACGTATTCTGGCCTTTTGTTTGGATACATTAATAGCTCGAATTAAAATAATACTTCCCTCAAAAAGAAGACACAGTGGAATTAAAACTAGAATCATTGAAAAGGCATCGGGCATAGGGGTCGCAACTGCGGCTATTACAGACAATCCGACATGGCAGTGTTTTCGATATTTTACTAAAAGTTCAGGTTTTAAAATTCCTAAACTTCCTAAAAGAATGACGACGACGGGGAGCTCAAATAGTAGAGCGGTTGATAATATGAGCTGCGCGGCTAATGAAAAATACTGTGATAAGTTGATCATCGGTTTTTCAGTCTTAGCACCAAATTCGATTAGGAATTTAAAGGTATAGGGCAGAACCAAACTATATGAAAAAATAACTCCTGCTAAAAAAGTAAAAAATGCGATTATAAAAAAGGGCCGAATTACCTTTTTTTCTCTTTCAAACAGACCGGGTTTCACAAAGCCCCAGACTTGATAGAAAATATAGGGTGAGACACCAAAGGCACCAAAGTATAAAGACCACTTCATATAGATAAAAAATTTTTCCATGAGTCCCATGTAATAGAGATGTTGCTCTCCAGGGGGTAACACCTTGAGTAGGGGTAATTCCATGAAACTAATTAGGGAGTCGGAAAAAGCATAGGCCACACAAAAACCTAAAATTAAGGCGTAGGAAATTCTAATGATCATTCCTCTTAGTTCTCCTAGATGAGAGGAAAATGTTTTGAAGCTCAAGGAGGGGTCTTCGTTAGAAAACCCCTCCTGAGAAGGTGATCGATTCCATCCTTTATGGGGTCCCACAGTTAGCTCCTTACCCTACGAACGGTAGCTTCAGTCTCTGTTTCAGGTACGATCTTTAGGTGACTATTTTCAGTTAGGGTAGATGGGCCCGGTTTTATTTCGGAGTCATCTTCAGCGAGAGCCTTCTTAAAGTCTCTAATTCCTTTCCCCGCAGCCTTTGCTAACTCGGGCAATTTATTAGGACCAAAAACAACTAAGACGATCGCAAAAACAACCAACCAATGAAATAAAGAAAATTCTCCAAGCATATAAACGTCCTTTTGAAATTAGGTTAGAAAAAAATAATACTTGTAAAATAGTAGAGCAATTTGAAGGCCATGGGCCTTTAGCCAGAAGGGGTACGAACACTATTATGTTTTTTGAGAAGTGTTTGAACACATAAAAACAAGGTTTTTAGTCAATTCAGGTACTTAAGAACAAGGTGGGGTTGCCTGTATAAGAAGTGACTATAAAAAACATAATGTAAACAAGATACTTAAGAGTTTGCTCCTGATTACCTGTAAAAAGCTTAGCCAACTGAATAGAGGTTTTGCAGCTGAAAAAAGGTTGGATCTGTTTAAGCATTATAAAAAGATATCTCACAT
>JABMMY010000052.1 GCA_013205415.1 Deltaproteobacteria bacterium | reverse complement strand
TTAAGTAACCTTCACAAAAGGCTTGAATAGCGTTAGTGACCTCTGAAGGTTTCGCCCCCGCAAAAATACTATCGGCTTGAAGAGCTACCTTAGAAACTTTTTCCTTTTTCTGGGCCTGAAAAAGAGCCGCACCCGCCTGTCGAACTATTTCCATAGAAAACTTTTTAGGATGACCTAAACCAAGAAGAAAAAGATTAGAATAACCCGCGTAAGAAAAAAACCTCAAAAAACTAACTTCATTTTTTTTCCCAGCAAAATGTTTAGAGGCTCTGATCTGCTCGGTAAGAACCTCTATTTCTTTACTGCGCTTACCTTTATATAGATGTTGAGTCGTTTGATCCTTCTCATTCGGTTCGGACTGATACCAACCCAAAACAAGGGCTTGAGATTTAGTAGCTTCGATTGTGGTTACAAATTCAAATTTAGGAAAGTTCACTAGGCCTCCAATAACAATAGTTCAATGCCTATTGTACGAAGGCTATACCCAACTTGACAACCTTGTTGGTTAATTTTTATTTCTGGGCAGTAAAGATAAAGCGTGACCAATGGGAGAGGGTGAATAGGCTCCGAGCTTAATTAAACTCTCAAATTTTTCTGCCTCTTCTTTAGTGGTGAACGTAAGTCGGTTTACAAAGTTTGAATCTAATAGCTTCCAATATAAGGCATAGGTATCCGTTTGGTTTTTCAACCAGAGGCTTTCTAAGGGATATAATGATAAGCCACGACCTGAAACATCAAGAGACAACTCTGAACTAGCAAAGCTAATAGCACCTCCTAAACTACTAAGGGTTATCATTTTTTGTTCTTTGTTTTCATCGCGCCACAACACTAAATATTCACTACCACTTTTTACCAAGTATCCTAAATCTGGTTTGAACTTAGCAGGTGGCGCCAAGTACGCCCCAACAGCAAAAAATTCAAGGACCAGTAGGAAACCTACTGCCAAGGTTTTTTCTATAAAGGAGTTTCGTTTTTTTAAACCGATCGATAAAAGCTTCATCTTAGTACTAAAAAAGCAATTCCGATGCCTAGAGGCTTACATAAAATATATTAATTATTTCATGTGCTTATTTAAAATCTGTTTTTATTTTTTTGTAGAACTTTCTCTCTTTTGTTTGTTAGATAGGCAATATTCAGCCAGGCTCACAAAACAACTAGTTAACAAAAGGGATGACTCGGTGGTCTCAATAAAGAAAAAACTATCCAATATAAGTATTTGAACTTACTTGTTTTTTACATACTTTTAAAGTGGTCCCATTTTGGATCTACTCATCGAATCTTAAGCTAAAATCATGAAGCGATGAGTTATCGATTTTTAGCCTTAAAAGAGAGGCCACATTTAAAATCCTTGAGTCTGAAAGTTGGCATTGAGATTGCTAAAGAACATATTTGAATCGTTAGGGCTTGTTGGATGTTTGTTCGCCCTGCCGAGTCATTGTTTTTTGAAAAGTAATTTGAGGCGAGAAGAGCGGGACTGCTTAATCTTCATTCCCCCCCCCCAAACCTGTTGCCGAAGTTAGGTAGCCCTTCTTCTCCCTCAAACTTACTTTTCATAAACATATTTTTCTTTCTTTCCCAATCTCACTTAAAATAGTAAAATTTCAGTAATAATTTTAAAAATTTTACAATAAAAAATGCGAAAACTTATTCCGCCGCTTTTAGTAGTCTGTATCTGCTTAGGAGCGAAGATCTGCCTTCAAAAAACTAAGCTAATTAGCCCTCCAATGAGTCCGGACTTAAAACCGATACTTGCCTCTTATCAAAGCACCTCTGTTGAAAAATATGCTTTTGGTTTTAATAGTCTAATTGGGGCCTCTATTTGGGTGCAACTTTTACAACAGAGCGATTACAGGCCGCTAAAAACGGGTACGGTTAGTTGGGAATTCGCCCAATTGAATACCTTAACAACATTGGATCCCAACAATAATCGGGCTTTTGATTTTGGCTCTATTTTTATTTCCGTATTACGAAGGGATAAAATAGGCGGAAAAATCCTACTGGAAAAATGGACAAAGAAACGACCTGAGTTCTGGAGAACTTGGTATCTCTTAGGGAGTCATAATTTTTTAGAATTAAATGACTATGCAACTGCGGCCCCCCTAATTCTAAAGGCTTCAAAAATGCAAAACGCCCCAGAGTGGCTCTCTTCTCTTGGCATTCGATTACTTTCAGAGTCTGGCCAATTATATCAAGCGCTAAAAACATCGGTTGAACTAATCACACAAATTCAAGAGCCAGAAAGCAGAGGGCGACTGGAATCGAGAATTAGAAGTCTTAATTACAATATTCAAAAACGCCACTGGGAAGAGGCTCTCTCCTCGTACCTTTACAAAAACTCAAAATTACCTGCGGACTTAATCGATTTAAAAGCGGAAATTGCTTTGAAAAAACGTGAACTAAGCTCTCTTTTTGAAAATGAGAAAGATTCCGATTTAGTTAATCAAATCCTAAATGAAACTTTCACCTTCAAAATTGACACTAAAACCCGAACTATTGCTTCGGCATTTCCGGAAAAAACTGGCGGTTTAGAAAAAACTGGAGTTTATAATCCATCCCTTAAACAGGAGAAAACAAAATGAGTTCGACTCCTTGTATTACCATTACTGAGGTTACCAAAATATTCAAAACAGGTTTATTTAAATCAAAAAAAGCCGTGGACAATTTAACTCTGCAGGTCCCACAAGGAGAGGTTATAGGCCTCTTAGGACCCAATGGTTCTGGAAAATCTACGACCATGAAAATGATTTTAGGTTTTCTTAAACCCACCTCAGGTCAAATCCTAATTTGTGGACAATCTTCAGAGACTAAAATGGCACGAAGTTTTATAGGCTACTTACCTGAAAATCCCAGATTTCAAAAATTTCTCACGGGGACTGAGGTTCTTTTTTATTATGGAAAGCTTTTGGGGTTAAGCGGATTAGCTCTTAGAAAAAGAGTTGAATATCTATTGGAAATGGTAAGTTTAAAACAGGCTAATAAAGAGCGTGTTCAGGGCTACAGTAAAGGAATGACGCAACGATTAGCGATAGCTCAATCATTGCTCAATAATCCGCCTCTATTAATTTTTGATGAACCCATGAGTGGACTAGATCCCTTGGGAAGAATTGAAATGCGAAATCTAATTAATACCATTCATGGAGAAAACCCAAAGTCTACACTGTTTTTCAGCTCCCATGTTTTAGAGGACGTTGAAATACTGTGCAAATCGGTTGCTTTTTTACAAGCCGGAAAGCTCAAAACCTACGCCTCCATCGATTCTTTAATTGCTGGAGAGGAACAAAGGTATGAAATAGTACTACAGAATATTTCTCGGGAATTAGAATCTACTATTTTTAAGCATTGCCCACAAAGAGATGTAGCGACTGGGAAAAGTTTTTCGCTTGAGGGTCCAGAAAAATTATCCTGGGTACTCACACAGTTAATAGATGCTAAAACGAAAATAGTCAGCATTACGGGGCAGAGAAGAAAACTTGAAGAGGCTTTGTTTCGTGCCAATGAGAGACTATCCCTGACGGAGGTAACTGTATGAAACACACTCTGCAAATCTCCTGGATTGCGATAAGAGAACTCATTTATGAAAGAGTATTTTATCTTCTGTTTTCATTTGTGGGACTAGCTTTAATTTTAGGAATGTTTTTAGGGCAACTTACGTTTGGCGAGCAGGCAAAACTAACTTTAGATTTCATGTTGGGTAGTATGCAAATTGCTATGGTTTTGTTTTCAATTTTCATGGGAATTAGTTTGTTTCAACGGGAATTGCAAATGGGCAGTGTTTCGATGTTGCTATCAAAGCCGATTTCAAGATCCTCATTTCTTATTGGAAAATATCTAGGCCAAATAACGGTTCAATTAGGGGTCATATTAGCCATGACCGTAGTGGTAACTCTTAGTTGTTTGAGGTTTGAAGAGGTTCATTATTTAGCTATTTATCAGGCTATTTTACTTATTTTTCTGGAAACGTGTGTGATCACAGCGGTGACCTATTTCTTCTCTGTTAATGCAGGAAGTATTACTGCAGCTTTAGCGAGTTTTGGTTTCTTTGCAATGGGGCACTACACTACCGACTCAAATAGAAAAATTGCCTCTGAATCAAAACCTTTGATTGAAATCATCGCAGCTATTATTCCCAACCTAGAGGTTTTTAATTTAAAAACTTTTGCCTCATATGGAGTCACCATTTCTGCGAGAGAAGTAGGATTGAGTTTTACCTATGCACTGGTTTGCACCGTAATGTTTTTAGTATTGGCAGCTTTAACTTTCGACACAAAAGATATTTTAACGTGACGCTAGAAAATTTAATGGTATTACCTAGTCTGATAGGTAGCTTTGTTTTTATTTTTGGACTTCTTTTAGGAAGTTTTTTTAATGTTTGTATTGTTCGTTTGCCTAAAAATGAATCTATCATATGGGGAAGATCGGGTTGCCCTAATTGCAAAGCTTTAATTCCCTGGTTCTGCAATATTCCAATATTAAGTTACTTAGGTCTTAGGGGAAAATGTAAGGATTGTAAAAATCCTATTTCGATAGAATATCCTATCGTTGAATTGATCTCTGGCCTGATGTCTTGGGGGATCTTTTGCGCTTATGGGTTAAGCTTAGAGTTTTTATTCTCATTGGTTTTTTGCTCTAGTCTTCTAGTGATCTCTGTCATTGATCTTCACCATCAGATCATTCCCGATGAGATTAGTTTACCGGGCATTCCCATCGGATTTTTATTTGCTCTCTGGCTTGGGAAAATCACCTGGTATGAATCTCTTCTAGGCATTCTTTGTGGAGGGGGATCTTTTTTATTAATTGCTTGGGGCTATGAAAAACTCGCAAAACGGGAAGGGCTTGGGGGCGGAGATATTAAGTTGCTCGGGATGATAGGGGCCTGGCTGGGTGTGCAAAGTTTAATCGTGGTCATTGTACTTTCCAGTTTACTGGGTTCTATTATTGGAATTACTTTGATGATCATTCAGAAAAAAGATTTTAAGACGGCCATCCCTTTTGGGCCCTTTCTCGCTTTCGGAGCGGTAGCTTATTTGTTTTTTGGAAATGAATTGCAAGGATTTTTATTTCCCTACTTAACTCCCTAAAGTTTTCAACGATTGAGGTGCTGTGAATAAAAAAATAATAGTCGTAACCGGTGGCGCTGGATATATTGGTTCTTGTACCGCAGCTCTCATAAAACAAAAGGGCTATGAACCCATCATTTTTGATAACTTCTCAACGAGCCGACGTCCTTCTCATTTCTTGGATTCTACTTATGAAGTCGATCTGACCCAATTTAAAGAGGTGGAATCTTTATTTACTAAACTTCCACCGGTTCACGCGATTTTTCACTTTGCGGCGAAGGCTTTAGTTCCAGAGTCTACTGAAAAAATTTGGGATTACTTTCAGAATAATATCAATGCCACATTAAATATGGCCGAGTGCGCAACCCAGTTTGCGATTCCTCATTTTATTCACTCCTCTACCTGTGCTGTGTATGGTAACTCAGAATCCCTTCCCATTAGTGAGTCAGCACCCCTTCGCCCTGAGACCCCTTATGGGCAAAGCAAACTAATCTCTGAAAATATTTTAGAACAATTCGCTCGATGGAAAGGCTTGAAGGTTCTGAATCTAAGATATTTTAATCCCGCAGGAGGAATCCCCGAATTAGGACTAGGGGAATTACACCAGCCCGAGACCCACTTAATTCCCAATCTCGTTAAGCACTTTAGTCAAAATTCATTGTTTGAGGTGTAT
>JABMMY010000003.1 GCA_013205415.1 Deltaproteobacteria bacterium | reverse complement strand
TAGAGAGTATTTGATAGGCTCCAGCGGGATTAAGCTCGGTCTCAAAGGCGGTTTTAGCTTCGATAAAATATTGTTCTGCCTCGGCAATCAATGGGTAATTATCGGTGTAGGAACTATTCTGGATTGTGGAGTAGGTTTGAGAGGAGAATGTTTCGGGATTAAAGTAGTTTATTAAAGGAAGTTCAATATAGGGGGATTGAGATACAGGAGCGGTTCCACTTGCCACAAAGACACGTTCCTCAGAGAGATCAAATACCGCGCTTGATAGCGTCGTGTGCACAGAAATCACATTGGCTAATCCTCGAATCTCCTTATTAACAGGATCCCACTTATCGGATAGAATGGCGATGGCCTCTTCTGCCCTTAGTTTTCCTTCGTAGGATAATATTAGTTCTTCCGTTCTCTCTTTTCTAGCGCGGCTGTCCTCATTCACAGAGGCGTTTAGATCCAAATTCGCGGGGCTCATCTCTGGTGTTAAAAAATGGTTTGTTTGGATATGAAAGTTTCCAGTAGATTCCCTAACCTCTATTTTGTGATTGGTCATTTCAATCGAGCCCATTCTATTCTCCTTAGTACTGACTAGGGTATAGGCCCATCCTGCTGCCGGTTTGAATCGCTTAAATATTTCAAGCGCCTCATCAAATGATTTGGCATAACGAAGTACCTCCTGGCCCACTACAAAAATGGGATTTCCTTTTTCAGATACCTCCAACGTGGGAATGGTATGAACCCCAAGGTATAATCCAGATTCATTTAGGCCGATAATTCCGGCCAGATGAATTCCAGCCGAGGTGACGGCCATATATTTTTGCGCTCCATCGGTGGGATTAAAATAGATGACCGTGGGAAACCTATCAAAGAAACCATTTAAGGGGTAATCGGTATTTCGCCCAATAATAAAACCGCCTTTTTGCGTCGTCGTTCCTCGTGCCACAAAATCGGTGCATTCATTAATTCCCATCCCCTGAGGAATGCTATCTCCAGTCGAATGGGTTTTATTCATCTGCTTACCTAAAATAACCTGGAGTGATTCGGGTCCGTAGGCCGCATGCACCACCTGATCCAATGCAATCTCCGCCCCTTCAGAAATCCCATAGGCATCGAGCATAAATTTATCTCTGTCGCCGCCTCGAGCAAGGATTGCAAAATTTAAAATTTGATCGGTATCGGTCCGATACAGATATTTAATAATAAGGTCGGTAAGAAAGGGGATTTTTGGAAAGGCATTAATTACAGAGTTGTCGACTATTTTTGCGACCTGTAGCAGAGCCCCCTTTGGAATCTCCTCCTTTAAAAGTCTTCCATGCTGAAAAGCCATTTCAAATTCGTCCCCTTCAAGAGAGAGAACGTAGAGCCCATCGCGTCTCCACAACCTTCCTTTATGAAAAGTTCTCGAACCGTTGGGATTATGCTGGGTAGGTAGTGAGTAAAGATAGTTGTATTTTTCACGAATGATATTGGGGGTTTCATAGGCAAAGCAGGTGGCGGTCAAAACACTTAGTAAGAGGTAACGAATATCATTCACCTAGTCCTCCTCAAAAAAAGGGAGAGATCTGTTCAGGCTTCCAACGATATCAGCCCAGACAGCTAAATCTCTTTATCGTCAAACACTCTATATTCCTGAATAGTAAGCCATGACAATGAGCGCAAAAAAAATAGATTTCTGATTGAAATCGAAGGGTCAAGAGAAGTGACTAAAAAACCGAAAACTAGCTATGCCCACCCTTCGTAAAATATTAATTTTAACCCTCTGTTTCATCCCATGTTATGCGACCCTTTCTGTCGCCGTTATTATTCCAGAGGATACGCAGGGATTAAAAATTGCGGATGGATCTTCGGATGTCATGAACAGTGAGTATGTTAAAAGGATTTATGGAAAGGACATGTCGGATTTTGCGTTTTTAGGCGGGGGCCAGTAATGAACCTCAATAGATCACCGACTCTTTTGCGAATCTGGTTTTGTTTCTATTTATTGACCCCCTCAGTTTTCCCCCTAGATTGTACTAAAACTTTAACCTCCATTTCAGTTCGACAGAAGGGGGAATCGCTTTTTGATGTCTACTCTGAACTTCAAAAGGTGCAGGAAAATGGAAAAACAAAATTAGCGGCACAGAACCCTTTTCTGCACCATATAAAAGAATCGGGGGGAGGAGCCTGTGCCAGTGTGACGGCCTTTAATTTATTACAAGGGCTGCGTGTGATGGCTCATCTAGAACCTTTGAAGGCGGGCTCCATCATGTGGAGGGCCTTCAAAAAGATCCCTGAGCTACGCGATGGGAGAGTGACTAATGTGCAAATGACCCAGCTTTTAAATTACTTCGAAAAATATCTACCTAATCACCACTTAAACATTAACGTACAACGAGCTGCCATTTCAGCAGACGGTGAAGGCAAGGTATGGAAAAAAATAACACCACAGCTATTTGAGGTTAAGCCCAACGAAGTCAAAATACTCAGTTATCAAGTTCGCTCCGATGGCCAGTTATTGGGACGCCATTTTGTGGTGATAAAAAAATATGGAGAGGATAATTCCATAGTGGTAGTGGATCCCAATCGGCCAGAGAAGGACTACACCTATTTTTTTAAGAGGATTAAAACGGATAAAAATTCTGAGCCCTTTACCCAGTTAGTGAGATCCCTTACCAGCGTCCCTTCTCCTTTTGAACAGACTTTAATAGTCGACTCCCTGTTCACCGTACAATTAAAGCCTCAATAACTAAAATCGGGTATGATGAGCCAACTTACAGAGAAAGGCCCAGCTGGTTATTAGCAAGGGGCTCTGCCCTTTAAAATTTGGGGACTCCTACTTATGTTCGCTATTAGCCTATCTATCCTATTATGGTTTGGAGTTTTATTGGGGATGGGCTTGTCGTTAGAGAGGTTTCTGTTGGGTTCTCTACCTATTAATTCCAAACGATTAGGACCGGGAACTATCTCCATTTTGGGTCTTTCTGGATTAGCCTTCTGGTCTTTATTGATCAATTTTTTTATTCCTCTGTCCCAGTTTGTCACTTGGACCACCTTGGGTTTAGGATGGGGTGGGCTACTTATTCAGAGAAAAGGTCTGAGAACATTATTTTCTAATACCGAAATAGCGATAGGGATCACCTCTGTTTTTGCAGTAAGCCTAATTGCCGTGCTCTCCTATTTTAATATAGACACCGGCTACTATCATCTTCCTCTAGTTACACTCAGCCAAAAATTTCCGGTGTTACCCGGAATTGCAAATGTATTTGGTCCCTATGGACTGACCCCAACCTGGTTTTTAATTGAGGCGATAATCAACATCCCTTTACTGGGTCTTGCCTCAACCTTTTCTTTGAATGCACTACTTGCGGTCTGCTTTATCTTGTTTCTCAGTGAGTGGTGTGTTTCGGAGTCTCTTTGGCTGTGGAGTTTTATTGGGGTGTGCTTACTATGCCTAAATCATTTGATGCTGGGTGTAGGAGGATTAAGTCCCGATTTTCCAGTGGGGATCTTAGGTGTGATGGTTTGGTGTGTTCTTTTAAATGCATCTATTGGGGATGGCACCGGTAATCGCAATCGCAATGGCAGTGCTCTAATTTTTTCGGCACTTGCGATCTCAATAAAAATATCGGCCATCTCTATGGTGTTTCCTATAGCTGGAACTATTATATTTACTATCTCGTCGGATAGTTTATCCGAACCAAGACAATCTTTTTTGCTGAAGGTGATTAATAGATGCGGAGGAGGGAGGGTGCTATTCTTCTCTGTGCTATTGGTAGCTCTCACCTGTTTTCGAAGTGTGATCTCATCGGGGTGTGCACTCTTTCCGCAGAAGAATTCCTGCCTTCAGAGATTGCCCTGGACGGTGCCACCTCAAATTGTGGAGGATTGGTTATCGGATGTAAAATATCATCTTTGCGGAGTTCGCATGACCGGAGGTGTTTTTTCAAATGGGGAATGTTTTAAAAACTGGACCACCCACATTAGAGGCGAGTCTCTCCTGAAGGCTCTTGGTTTTTGTGTGCTAATGATCCTCGGTGGATCGGTTATTTTAGCGGTAAAGAAAAAGAGACCCGACTTTAAAAAGGTATTAAATGTTAGGTTTTATTGTCTTGTGGCTATTCTTTTATTATCGGGAGTGACCTGGTTGCTCTCTGCGCCGGTTTTGAGATATGGATTTTGGATTGGGGTGGCTGTCGCTGGATTGTTAGCGGGTATGGTAGGTGAAATATTTAGTCTTAAACTTAAAAATCGATTGCCCCTGCTTTACACGGGGCTGTTGATAGCCTTTGTACTCTTGATAAGAAGTGCTATTTTAACGCATCCCCTATCGATCGATTTAATTCACTGGCCTCGGATTTCAAATTTTGAATCTATGGTTTATAAAGGTGAAGGGAATATTGATATCCGAAATCCGGTGGGAGATTTTAGGTGTTGGAATATGACTCCGCCCTGCACTCCAGACCGAACCGTTTTTACTATTCACAATAGTGAAATGAGCCGTCCTTGGTTTAGCCCAGGAGATAAAAAATAGTCAGTAACAAATGGGATCATAGGACCACAGAGAGTAACGAAGGGGAGATTAAAGATGAAGGCGCTGATAGTAGGAGAGCCCACAGCTACGATGCAACCTGGGTTAGATACTGGAGTTCTTATTGCAAAGGAGATGCTCGATCGAGAGTTTAGCGTCGACTATAT